>CAUWJW010000006.1:0-21665 GCA_963558985.1 uncultured Clostridia bacterium
CAAAAGTTGGTAATAAGTTGACAATAAAGGAGGTATGAAGATGAAAGTTTTTTGTTTAGGTGGAGCAGGAAGAATTTGCAGAGAATCTACACTGGATCTGGTAGAACATTCCGATTTTGAACAGATCACTGTTGCCGATTATGATGAGAAGGCGGGAAGAGAAGTTGTAGAGTGGCTCAATGATCCGAGAGTGGACTTTGTGAAAGTAGACGTAAATGACCATGCCGGCACAGTCAAGCAGATGGAAGGCTACGATATTGTTATGGATGGCACCACTATCGCACTGAATGGAAAAACGACAGCCTGCATTGCAGAGGCAGGATGCCATGGTGTTAATCTGAACGGATTCGGAGAAGAAAATCAGTATGTAGATATTTTTAAAAAGAATGGCAGAACCTGTGTGCCGGGATTCGGAATGACTCCGGGAACAACACAGATGATGGCAATGCATGGGGCCAATCAGCTGGATACCGTGGAAATTGTCCGTGTCAGCCACGGCGCCTATCGTCCGTTTGCTTTCTCAAAAGCCATTACTGCAACTACAACCTATGAATATGATCCGAACCTGCCGACAAGAACTGTCTTTGAAGACGGGAAATTTATTCAGGTTCCTCCGTTTGCAAGGCCTAGAGATATTGCCCTGCCTGAGCCTTACGGAACGAACCCGCAGTACATCATACCTCATTCAGAGACCGTCACACTGGCAGAAGCATTAAAGGATAAAGGCGTAAGACTGATTGAAACAAGAGGAACCTGGCCGCAGAAGAACATGCAACTGGTACGGGCGCTGTACGACTGGGGAATCCTGCGCAATGACCCGATTACCATCAACGGAAAAGAAATCGGCGTTATGGACTGCGTTGCCGAATATCTGCTTAACAGCAAGGAGGGAACAGAAACAGAGCTGTACGGTTATGCGCTTCATATAGAAGTTGTGGGAACAAAAGACGGGAAAAAAGTACAGCACATTCTGACACATACGCACCCTAAATCCGATGGATCTGTTCCGGGCTGGGAAAAGCTGAGAGCTTATACCAGGAATGTAGGGATTCCGATGTCCGTTGCAGTTCAGCTCATTGCAAAGGGCAAGGCAAAGGATACGGGACTTCTGATTCCGGAATATGCATTTGAACCAAAAGATGTATTTGATGAACTGGAAAAGAGAGGAATCTATATCCACGAAGAAATCAATGTTCTGGAATAATATGCAAAGAGTCGCAAAAGAGGACGCTGCCGGGTAGAAGATCGCCGCAGGAAGCGTCCTCTTTTGCAGATTATGTATAGCACGGCAGGGTGAAAGAAATTTCGGCGCCGCCCCATGCATTATTTTGTGCAAGCATCGTTCCGGAGTGCTGCTTGACAATCTGCTGAGAAATATAAAGACCCAGACCGGACTGGTGAGAGGCGGAGGAACAGCCGCCTCCCGGCAAAGCTTCTGCCTGCGGATCAATGCGCCTGCCGCCGCTGAAATTTCGCTCAAAAATATGCGGCAGATCGTTGTCCGGTATTCCATCGCCTGTATCGCTTACAGTAAACAGCAGTTCCCCTTCCGGGATGTTGTGATCATCGTCAGGCGGAACACTTTGCATGAGGGCCTCCTGAAAACGAGTAACACAGGAAATAGAAATCTCCTGTCCCAGAGGCGTGTGGCGGATGGCGTTGTTGATAAGATTGGACACTACCTGCTGAATCCGGTAAGGGTCTGCAATCAGTATCGTATCAGAAGCAATATCTGAGGAAATAACCGGAATATGACCCGACTGCCGCACATGAAACTCGCTCTGATTGAGCAGCTCCGAAAAGACCTCCTGCGCACTGTGCTCATAAAAGCGGTATTCCAGACTCTGGGAAGTGAAATGGGAGACCTGAGCCAGATCATCCACAAGGGTAGTGAGCATATTTGCCTTGGAATTGATCATTTTCAGATAGGTATCCGTAGACTCTGCCGGAACAACCTTGTCCAGCAGACTTTCTGTATAACCCCGGATTAAGGTAACAGGCGTTTTGATCTCATGTGAAATGTTCTCAAGAAACTCCTTCTTTGCCTGCTCTGCATCCCGCAGTTCTTCTTCCATCTGCTTCTGCTCTGTAATATCCCGCAAAATCCCTTCGATGGCGGTAGTAGTTCCTGTATGGTCACGGATGGGAAGATAGTGGATCTCTGACCATTTTACAATATTCCCCTTCTGATAAAGGCAGAGGATTCCCATACCCGGACGGCAGATGGGATGAGAGAAGATCCTGACAATATCCTTGTACTTTTCCGGCGTATTGACATAGTCAAAGAACCGTTCCGGCATATGATACAGCTGCTTGTCTGTGACCCCGATGAGATTCACAATTGCAGGACTTGCATATTCAAACTCCCTGCTCTTATAATCATACAAAAACATAGAGTCCGAAGAATTTTCCACAAGAAGACGGAAGCGGAGAGACTGCCGGGTATCTACGAACCGGAGCTTTTTGAAATAGATGATGATAAGGGTTAGAATCAGGACGTTCACAGTAAAAATTCCAAGGAAATAAGCGGCAATGGCAAGCCACAAATGTTCCAGCGAAAATCCGAAGTGATTGATGGACATGCCCCAGCCAATGATAAAAAAGCTGGCAAGAAGCTTTTCCCGGAGTTTCTGGGTCCAGGTATAGGAAATAAACATACATCCGGAAAAGATGAGAAGACCGGAGTAGTATAAAATATTCGGTATGATAAAAAGGGTATAGGCGATGGGCGATACAGCTGATGCCAGTATGAGCAGAAAGGATAAGAAGGTGATCCGGGAGAGGATGGGCAGAGGTTTCCTCTGAAAAAAATGGAACGTTCCGATCAGGAATGGATAGGAGCCGCTGAGCGCCAGAGCCTGACGGAGCAGGATATAATATGTCTGCTCGACATTTATCTGCACATTTAAAAAATCCAGCAGAAACATAAAGGAATAAATCAGCCAGGATATTCCCCAAAAACGCATGTAATTTTTCTCGCTTTCATGGGACAATATGAGAAACATGATGCTGAGCATCAGGGTGGTTACAGTAGATGCAAGCATGCTGTAGGCAGGAATCAGATACATAAAACAGTCCTCCTTGTGATGATCGGTTTGAAATACAGCTGCTTTTATGATAAATTAAAGAGAAGCAATTGTAAATAGCAGGAAAGCAAGGAGCCTTTCATGGAGAGGAATTTTCACAAATATAAATGGGCAGGTTTAGTGACATTTGCCCTCATGTACAGTCTGGTGTATCTGGGACGGTTTAATGTAAACAGCTTTATGGAAAATATCGCAAAGGATCTGCAAGTGTCTTTTATGCAGCAGCAGATTCTTTCTATCAGCATTTTTGTCAGCTATGCGGCAGGAAGTTTTGTGAACGGATATATTGCAGACAGACTGGGCGGCAAGAAAACTGCTGTTCTGGGCGGCGTGATGACCATTATACTTAATATGCTGACCAGTTTTCAGAGTCACTGGGTTCCCATGCTGTGTCTTTGGGTGCTCAACGGATACTGCCAGAGTATGGTCTGGGTAGGCGGGGTTCAATATCTGTCACAGTGGTGGGCAGCTTCAGAGAGAGGAAAAGGCATAGGTATTGCAAATTTTTCATCAGGCATATCTCATGCGGCGGCCTACAGCTTCCCGCTTATACTGCTTGTGCTGTGGCCGGACCTGGGATGGCGGGAGAGCTTTCTGACGCTCATGTTTCTGTTTTTGTTTTTTGTAGGAATGTTTCAGCTTTGTGCTGTGGAACGGCCGCAGGACAAG
This sequence comes from uncultured Clostridia bacterium, assembly GCA_963558985.1. Taxonomy (GTDB): domain Bacteria; phylum Bacillota; class Clostridia; order Peptostreptococcales; family Anaerovoracaceae; genus Hominibacterium. Next base: position 3,756 of record CAUWJW010000006.1, read on the forward strand.
GGGCTTGCGCCTTATGAGCCGGAGAGCAAGAAGGTCAGACTCAGGGAAGAGTACCTGAAGAAAATCCGGGAGCAGAAGAGGATGCCGTGGCCCTATCTGCTGCGGCAAAAGAAGTTTATCTGGTGGTGCATGCTTGCGCTGTTTTCGAGTATCTGCAGATATGGTCTGCTCAACTGGATTCCCTTTTACTTCAACGGACAGAAAGAAAGTATCGTAATCAGTGATTTTTTTCTGAACCTGACACTGCCTGTGGGGATGGCTTTCGGAACCTTGATTCTTACATGGGCAGCAGGCTCGAAGATACCGGAAAACAAGGGGCTTCTTGTAACGGCTCTTGCAGCAATGTGCGGTACGCTGACTTTAATTGTGCCCATGATGCAGGAGTCTCAGGCAGTGCTTGTAGGCGTCTTTCTTGCTGGCTTTGCGCTTTACGGAATCAATGGAATCCTCTGGCTGCATGCCATTGAGCAGGGAAGCAGGATCTCTTCGGGAAGTGCTGCGGGCATCATTAATTGCTTTGCTTATCTTGGAGCATCTTTGGAAGGCATCATTTTCCCGCTGATTCTGAGATGGTCCCATACATCGATTTCTGTATTTGTGGTTATGGAGGTGCTTTGTATTGCAATGGTTTTCTGCGGGATGGTAGTAAGCCGTAAAAACACGATTGTTATGCCGGAAATCCGGGAGTAGCGAACACAAGTATAAGATTATTTAAAGAATTACCTGAAAATATTGAAAAAATGACATCTGCACATTAACATAAAACCATTAAAGGGAATGGAGGAAGTGCGGATGTCTTTTATTTTAGGAATGGATACGGGAGGCACTTATACAGATGGTGTAATTGTGGATTCTTCCCGGAGAAAGATTATATGCAAGGCAAAAGCTCTGACCACAAAGGAAGATCTGACGAAAGGCCTGAAAAACTGCCTGGAAGCTCTGGAGTTTGACAGGTGGGAGGAAATCACCCTGGTTTCCTTGTCTACCACACTGGCTACAAATGCCATTGTAGAGGGAAGAGGCGCTAAGACCGGTCTGATTTATCTGGGTATGGATCCGGAAGAGGAAATACCGGCAGACAGAATCGAGAAAGTGAAGGGCCGCTTTGACATTATGGGACGGCTGCAGGAAGAGCTTGAGGCGGCTGAAATAGAACGTCTGCTTCTGGACTGGAAAGGAACTATTGAGGCCCTTGCTGTTTCCGGATATGCAAGTGTGCGCAATCCCAAGCACGAACAGGAAATCAGAGCTCTGGCAGAAAGGATTCTGGATATTCCCGTTGTCTGTGCTCATCAGCTGACCTCAGCCCTGGGTTTTCATCACAGGACAGTGACTGCTGTGCTCAATGCAAGGCTGATCCCTACCGTAGAGCAGCTGATTCACTCTGCAAAGGCGGTGCTGCGGAGCAAAAATGTTCATGCGCCTATTATGACCGTTAAGGGGGACGGAACGCTGATGACCGAGGCTATGACAAAAGAGCGTCCGATTGAAACCATTCTCTCAGGGCCTGCAGCCAGTGTAATCGGAGGTCTTGCGCTGACAGAAAGAAAAGACGGGTTCGTTCTTGATATGGGCGGAACGACTACGGATATTGCGAATGTAACAGCAGGCACTGTAAAGATCCGGAAGGAAGGCGCAAAGGTGGGAGGATGGCTTACTCGCGTGCAGGCCATTGAAATCTCCACTTTCGGCCTGGGCGGAGACAGCCGTATTTGCCTGGATAAAAAAGGGGATATCAGCATCGGACCTGAAAAAGTGTGTCCGCTGTGTGTGGCAGGGCAGGCGTATCCGCAGCTGATTCACGAACTGAAAAGCTTTAAGCGGGTGGGTGAATTCAAAACCTATTCGCAGCAGGAGGCTGACTGCTTCATGTATCTGAAAGGGGAGCTGCCTCCTGATGTATTCCCGCAGGTAAAGAAAATATTTGAAAAACTTAAGGGAGGACCCCACAGCCTGACATATCTGGCGAGGGCTATTGGGGAGGACCCTGAAACTATAGATCTTACCCCGCTTGTAGATGCAGGACTTTTGGGAAGGATATCGCTGACGCCAACGGATCTGCTCCATTTTCAGGGGAAGTGGAACAGGTGGAACCGTGACCTGTCGCAGGCGGGGATTGAGATCCTGGCAAGAAGAAAGGGAATCACAGCATCAAAATTCGCAGAGCTTGCAGAAAGAGCAATAAAGGAGAAAATGGCGATGTGCTGTGTGCAGAGCGCTGCTGATTTTTCAGGAGAAACGCTGGATTTTAAAAACAGCCGGGAAGCGATGTATCTGCTGGAAAAGGCATTTGAAAACAAGGGAGATTCCCTGCTGAAGCCGAAGCTTTCTCTGGGAAAGCCGGTTGTTGCCATCGGTGCTCCGGCAGGTGCGTGGGTTTTGTGTCTTGAAGAACTGCTTTGTGCAGAGGTGATTGTGCCCGAGGATGCAGATGTGGCCAATGCCTACGGCGCAGCAGTGGGACAAGTGACTGAGACGGCAGAGCTTCTGATCAGTGCAGACAAAAGCGGATTTATCCTTAATACACCGTGGGACAGAACCGTATACAAAAGCAGGGAAGAAGCTATGTTTTATGCCATCCATGAAGGAAGGAAGCATATTGAACATCTGCTGGCAGATGCAGGCTGCCGCACCTGGAATATTGAGGAAAAATCAGAAGACATTATGGTGGAGACAAGAGAAAATGAAGATAAAATATACATGGGAACAAAGCTGGTGATCACCGGGATCGGAAGCGCCCTATAAATGCAAAGTACATCTTTTCACATAGAAGCTGCAGCATAAGCCATAAAACAAGGGAAACGGCTTATGCTGCAGCTTTTGCATGTGTGCAGTGCAGCTCAGGGCAGAAGGGACAGAATATCAGCGTTTATCTGTGTCAGGCTTTTGACATAACGGCGGCACAGGGGGATGATTTTGTCTTCGTTGATGCCTTCACTTTCATCATAAACACCGATGAGGCAGTAACCGGCGCCGGAAGCTGTCAAAGCGGCATGAAGGGCATCTTCAAAGACCAGGGTGTGTGCAGGCGCTGTCCCCATAAGAGCGGCCGCCCGATGGTAGACTGCCGGATCATCTTTCCCCTGTCCCACATCTTCACAGGTGACCACATAGTTGAAATAAGAAAGGATTCCCAGGCGCTGAAGCACCATGAGAACCGTGGAGCGGGGAGTGGAGGAGGCGACTGCCAGCGCTACCCCTTTTGCTTTTAAATCTGAAAGAAGGGGAAGCACACCGGCTTTGAGGGTTACGTTTTCCCGATACTCCTTTTCTGTGATCTCTTTCAGCCCATGCAGGATTTCTTCTATGGAAGCGGTAACGCCGTATTCCTTCTGAAACAGAGCAGCGGCCTGAGGCAGACTTAAAGGACGCAGCCTTTCCCTCAGATCGGGTGCCGGATGCTTTCCCTGCTGCTTTAAATAGGTGATTCCTGCAATATCCCAGATATACATAGAGTCGGTTAAAGTGCCATCCATATCGAAGATGGCTCCTTTTTTTGCCGGAACAGTCATAATCAAACCTCCTTTGTATTCTGGAAAAAGTATATCGGAAATAGAGCTGCAGGGCAAGAAGGTTGAAATTAAAAGACATCAAGAAATATTCACAATATTCTTTAACTTATCTTTAGGTTTCCTTATACAAAGCTAAAACTTTCCTTGAACCCTGCTTTAAACAGGTGCTTTATAGTATAGACATAAACAAAAACAAAGCAAATAAATGGAACACACCATTATTAAAAAGGAGGAACAAACATGTATAACAGAACTTACACAGGAAAGATCGAATTAGCCGTATTGGATACTGCAGGTACATTCTGTGATGGCCCAGGGGACCTGAGACACAGATGGCCGAAAGATGACTTGAGAGGATGTAAAGCACCGGTAGTACCTTTCTATGAAGCTCTGCAGCAGTTTGGCATTGAGTGTGACTGGGCAGAAATCAGAAAGCCTATGGGTAACTTTAAGCCGACTCACCTGAGAATGTTACTTAGCCTCCCGGAAATCTCTTCACAGTGGGAAGAAAAGTACGGCCGTCCTTGGAATGAAGATGACTTTGACGCTGTTCTGGCAGCATTCAGACCACTGATGAGCAAATACATTGTTGACGAAGATCTGGCAAAGCCGATCCCAGGCGCAGTGGAATGTATCGACAAGCTGAGACAGGCAGGAATTCTGGTAGGCTGCGACACAGGATATTATGAAGAAGACTCTCTGGCTTTGAATAAATTACTGGAAGAAAAATACGGACTGAAATTTGACGTAGTAACCAATGCTGAAAAGGTTCCGGGAAGACCGGCTCCGTTTATGGTATATGACTGCATGCTGAGTGCTTACGAGATTACAAAGAAGCCGATTCCGGTAGAATCCGTAGTTAAAATTGATGATACAGCACCAGGTATGCTGTGCGGAAATAATGCAGGCGCATGGACCATCGGACTTTATGCTTCCGGTTCTAACAATTACGACCAGCTGGCAGCTGCAAAACCTGACTTCTTAGTACCGGATGTATCTTATGTTCCGGAAATTATCTTCGGACAGATTGAACCGAGACTCAGAAGAGGCGAAAGACCGGGACAGGGAATTATTGAAACAATTTAAGTCTATGCTGATATAGAAGGCACTCCCGCACTCCAGTCGCAACGGGGAGTGCCTTCCTTTCGCAATTAATTTTCTAAATATTTTTATTATTATCACCCTACGACGTCAGGCCGAAAGCAGGTCATAAGTAAGGAGGGATACAGATGCGTACCAATACGAAGTCTAAGGATATGCTCGGGTATACGCCTGAGCAGTATAAATTGTTTAATAAGAATGCATGGATTGTACTTCTGGCATTTTCACTGCTGTACTGCATGCTGTACTGCGGACGTCAGAATATCAATTATGTGATGCCTGCCATGATGGCAGAAGAGGGATGGACAGAGCTGGATCTGGGCATTTTATCCTCGGTTCTGTTCTGGACTTACGGGATCGGACATTTGTTTAACGGAAGGCTGGGAGAAATCTTCGGTGTAAATAAATTTATCATTGCCGGACTGTTCTTATCGGCAGCTGCTAATGTTCTCATCGGATTCCAGTCCAGCCTTGTGATAATTGCTGTTTTATGGGGATTCAATGGTTACTTCCAATCCATGCTCTGGTCTCCGGGCATCGCACTTCTTGCAAACTGGTGGCCGGGTAACAAGAGAGGATTTGCAACAGGGTTTGCCAATGCTTTCTCCGGGTTCGGCCAGGTGTGTGCGGCACTGGCAGTTTCCCTGTCCTTTATCATTTTGCCTGAAAGCGGCTGGAATGCAGGATTTATCATACCAGCAGGCATCATGGCGATTGCCGGTATTATTTATATTTTCTTTGCAAAAGATACTCCTAAAAAGATCGGTCTTAAGGAGTTTGTAGATGGCGATGCGAAGAAAAATCAGCAGGATGAAGAGCTGAAACAATTAGTTGCGACAAAAGGGAAGCTGTTCCCTTATATCTATCTTTTGTCTCAGTGGAGATTTGATCTGTGGCTGCTTATTATTGCAGGCGCCAGTATCGCAAGATACGGCCTTCTGACCTGGGTGCCTACCTATTATGTGCAGCAGTTCGGTGTTGATATTGAAAAAGGTGCTCTGGGGACAGTTCTTCTGCCTCTGGGCATGGCATTCGGAACACTGATTATTCCATGGATCTCAGACAAATTTTTCGCAGACAATCGTCTGCCTATGGTAATTATATGCGCAGGTGTTTCCGGCATTACCGTATTCTTCTTTATGGGAGTGGGACCGGGGGCGGCTGCAGGAGCACTGCTTTTCATTGCAGGTTTCTTCATCTATGCGATCAATGGTCTGGTTTGGGCATATGCAACTGACGTTGGAGGAAGAGCCTTTGCAGGAACTGCAGCAGGCGTTCTGGACTGCTTCGCTTATCTGGGAGCATCAGTGCAGGCTATCTTTTTCGGCAGCGTGCTCACAAACAGCGGCAACTGGACACTGGTCTTCACTTGTATCGCAGGCGTTTGCGCAGCAATTATCGTTATTTCCATTGCTGCAGGCTGGGGACTGAACAAGAAGAAACATACAGACGTGGAAAAGGCAGCATAATCCTGGGGATTATGTACAAAGCAAGATAGGAGTTACAACTGACAGAATTCAAAGGAGGAAGAAAATGGAATATCCAAAAGTAAAGAGAAACGTATTGCTGAACCCGGGTCCGGCAACAACAACCGATACTGTTAAATATGCACAGGTAGTACCTGACATCTGCCCGAGAGAAAAAGAATTTGGTCAGATTATGAAGGAAATGGGAGAAGATCTGGTAAAAATTGTGCACGGGGATCTTAACAAATATACAGCTGTCCTTTTCACAGGCTCCGGAACAATTAACATCGACTCCTGTGTAAACTCTCTGGTACCGGAAGGCAAGAAAATTTTAGTACTGGATAATGGTGCCTACTCTGCAAGAGCAGCAGAAGTGGCGAAGTATTATCACATGGATTACATTGATTTAAAGCTTCCGATCACAGAACCTATCGATGTGGCAAAAGCTGAGGAAGCCATTCAATCCGATCCGGATATTGCAGTTGTATACTGCTGCCACCATGAAACAGGCACAGGCGTTTTGAATCCGATTCGTGAAATCGGTGCAGTTGCACACAAGTATGGGAAGGTGATGGTAGTAGACACCACATCCACCTATGCGATGATCCCGATTGATATGGATAAAGATAATCTGGACTTTGTAATGGCTTCTGCACAGAAGGGGCTTATGTCTATGACAGGACTGTCTTATGTAATCGGCAATACAAAGATGATTGAGGCATCTAAGGATTATCCGACAAGATCCTACTATACAAATCTGTTCATGCAGTATGACTTTATTAAGAATAAGGGCGAAATGCACTTTACACCACCGGTTCAGACGATTTATGCAACTCGCCAGGCGATTAAAGAATACTGGGAAGTTGGCGAACAGGCAAAATGGGAAAGACATCAGGCTGTATGGGAAGCGCTTTATAAAGGACTGGACAGATTGGGATTCCAGACAATCATACCAAGAGAACTGCAGTCAAAGCTGGTTATTTCCGTACTGTATCCAAAGGATAAGAATTTTGATTTTACGAAAATCCATGATTATGTATATGAGAGAGGATTTACCATTTATCCGGGTAAGGTTTCTGACCTTCCTACTTTCAGACTTTGTTCACTGGGAACAATTGTACCAAAGGATATTGAAGACTTCTTTGTTTGTCTTGAGGAAGGCCTCAAGTCCATGGGTGTACAGGTTCCTGTACAATATTAATGACATTTTTAAAAACACTCACCAAAAAGGCTGCCCTCGGGCAGCCTTTTTGGTGAGTGAGGCAGTCTGTGAAAGATACGGGGAGTATGGAAGGCTACTGGGCAACCAGTTTGTATCCCACTCCTCGAACCGTATGGATGTACTGCGGCTTTTCCGGATTCGGCTCAATTTTTTTGCGGAGATTGCTGATATGAACCATGACAGTTCTTACATCTTCCTCAATGCCGTAAGTATCCCACAGGTTATCAAAAATCTGTCTGCCTGTGAAAACGCGGTTGGGGTATTTGCACAGCAGTACCAGCAGTTCAAATTCCTTTGCTGTCAGGTGGACGGGATTTCCGTCAACTGTGACCGTATGTGCAGAAAGGTCGATCTGCAGTGCTCCCGCAGTGAGAAGACTGCGTCCGTCTTCCTCATCACGGCTGTGGGCATTGCTCAGATGTCTGCGGCGGAGGTGAGCTTTGACTCTGGCAACAAGCTCAGCAGGACTGAAAGGCTTTGTAATGTAGTCATCGCCTCCGATGGAGAGCCCGAGAACTTTATCCATTTCCTGGCCTTTGCAGCTGACAAAAAGAATCGGGACATCACTTTTTTCACGAATTTTTCCGCACAGTTCGATGCCGGTCAGGCCGGGCATGACAACATCCAGCAGGATGAGATCCGGCTGCTCCTGTTCTGCCAGTGCGGCTGCTTTTGTACTGTCAGTGGTCCAGACCACTTCGTATCCTTCTCTGGAAAGGTACAGCTTCATCAGCTGGATAATCTCCATTTCATTGTCTACCACCATAATTTTATCCTGAGACATGGGCGTTCCTCCTTTTTTCTGTACACTTTTATTTTACTCCAAAAACCTTGCCCTTACAAGGAGGGAATTTGTAAAAAAATGTTATCTGAAGAGGTATTTTATGGACAAATTGGAATTTTCAGAATAATCCTTGAGAATCTCTTTCTCGTATGGTACAATTCTTTTATGAGTCATTTCATGATCCTGAAAGGAGGAGAACAATGAAGAAAGCGCTTGCTTATGCTGTGGCAGTCATGATGGTGATTGCTTGTATGCCGGGTGCGGCTTTTGCACAGAGCACACCGGCGGAAAAAGGGGTCAGGCTGCAGGCTCCCGGACAATTAAAGGGAAAGGCTGCAGGAAAGGAGAAGATCCGTCTGACCTGGGCAAAGACGGCAGGGGCGAAGGGATACGAGGTATACTGTGCAGAGGGGAAGCAGTATAAGAAGACAGCTGTTACAAAGAAGGCTTCTTTTCTCAGTAAAACGCTGAAAAAAGATAAGACGTACAAATTTAAGGTGCGGGCCTATAAGACGGTGAAGGGCAAGACGGTGAAAAGCGGTTTCTGCAGCCCTGTGAAAGTCAGAACCGGCGGGGATCAGGCGAAAGCAAAGATCCGCAATGTACAGAAGATTGGCCTCTCATCTAAAAGTCTTCTGGTGAAAAAGGGAGAGAAGGTTTCGCTGAAGGCAGCTTTGTCTCCGAACAAGAATCTGGTGTCGAAGACAGTAAAATGGACTTCCGGCGATAAAAAGACGGCAGATGTTTCTGCAAAGGGCGTTGTGACAGGCAGGGAAACCGGAACCTGCACCATTACAGCGACTGCCCATAATGGGCTGCAGGCTTCGTGCAAAGTGACGGTAATCTCGGCGCTTTCTATGTCAGAGGATGTATACCGCATGACAAAAGAGCTGGCAGCTGCAGAGGATTATGCGTTTGACGTAGGATATACGCTGGCATATGATGAAGCCTATGCCGATGATAAGACGGGCTTCCGGACAGCAGGAAGCGATGCGGAGCATGCCGCTTCTAAATATCTGGCAAAGGAATTTAAGAAAATCGGTCTGACAGATGTGGAGCGTGTGCCGGTGACAGTGGACAAGTGGCAGTTCAACGAAGCTTATATGCAGCTGAATTATCAAGATAACGGCAAGAAAAAAACACTGCGTATTGATGATATGGTTTCCTACGCATCGGACGGTACCGTTCAGCTGGATCGTATGCTGGGCAGCAAAGCCCCTGACTGGTCAAAGCTGGAAATTATAGATGTGGGAATGGGATTTAAGTCAGACTATGACGCGATTAAAGCAGCCGGCGGCAGTGCAGAGGGAAAGATTGTACTTGCCGGTGTGGATCAGTGGAATGAAGTCTGGATCGACGGACCTTACATGGAAGCGGCAGAGCAGAAGGCTGCGGCAATTGTGACTTATCCTGTAGGCGGATACGGACAGAAAAATGAAGATGCTATCAATGTGCAGGACTTGTGCGCACCGAATGAACATATTCCGTGCACCAGTATCAGCAAGAATGATGCAGAACGGATCCAGGCAGCCATTAAAGCAGGCGGCACGTCCCTTACAGCCAAATTATATGTGGACAACTACGTAGGCGATGAGGACGGGATCAGCTATAATGTAACAGGCAAAATAAAGGGAAAAGACAGCAATGGGCAGCAGATTGTTTTTGCTGCACATTATGACAAATATTTCTATGGATTCCAGGATGACTGCATTGCCATGGGTCTGGTGGCAGCGATTGCAAAGGCTATGGTGAAGAGCGGATATCAGCCGGAGCACGATATTGTCTTTGTAGCGCACGGTGCAGAAGAGTGGGGAGAATTTGAAACCTCTACGGACTGGGCCATCGGCTCCTGGGAGATGATTACAGAAGCCCGCTCCGACTGGAGAGGACGGACGCTGGCACTGTTTAACTATGAACTGCCGGCAATCGATCACGGTGCAAAGAACGGAATTATGCGGACGAGCCGGGAAATGGGTCATATCGGCAGAACATTCCTTGCATCTGACCTGCTGGACAATGTAGAGGCATTTTATCCAAATGGTATAAAACTTGTGAATGATGATGAAATGGTACAGACAGATGTTATTGCATACCAGTTCTCCGGTGTACCGGCGGCTATGCCGAGACAGGACAACAGGACACAGTGGACACAGGAGCATTACCATACGCAGTTTGACGATGTGGATACATATTCCGCAGAACTTCTGGAATACGACATTGCCTGCTACGGTGCACTGGCAATGTATGTAGACAAGACTCCGGCGCTGGAACTGGACTTCCGTGAACGGTGCAGCCAGCTGGAAGAAGTGATGGATGCAGGAACAAAGAAAATTGCAGGAAATGACAGTACAGTTGCAGCTTATCAGGCAGCTCTTGCAGAGCTGAAAACTGCCAGCGAAGCACACTTTAAGAAAGTGCAGGCAGTCAATAAGGCTTATGAAGCAGCCGTCAAAGAGGGCGCTTCTGCATCTCAGCTGGAAAAATACCGCAAAGAAGGTAAGGCGCTGAATGCTGAGACATTGAAGCTGTTCCAGTTTGCGCAGGATGCGTTTGTAGGACTTGCAACTTATGAAGATACAGAAATTTTCCATAAGGGAACCCAGAATAATATTGAACTGCTGGATGAAGTGCTGGCAGCATTAAAAGATGGGACTGTGACGGAAGATGATACGTATATTCCGCAGGCACTGTACGGATGGTATGAATATTACGCTTATCTGTTCAGTGATGCAGTTTGTGAGAAATCCAACAAAGTGCTGATGAATGAAAATGTGGAGGACAACTGGGCGACCGGAAAGCTTTCACGGTCACTGCCGTCGTACAAGACAACCAAAGAGATGTGCAGACTGTTTGCAGAAGGCAAGACTGACACAAAGGACTACGCAGAAGTTATTCAGGCCTATGAGGCAGACCGGGCTGAACTTCTCAAGGATTTCCGGGCTCAGCTGAATCAGGAAATTGAAGGAATGAAAACAATGGCGCAGATGATGCAGTAGATAAATGAAGCAGAGCACGGCGGGGAGCCGCACTAACGAGTTTTGGCTGTTGGTGCGGCTCCTGCTTTGATTATGTAGGAATATCGCTCCTTCGAGGAAAGCTTAAATATTTATAGAATTGTATTGATTTTTTAGGAAAAACTACATATACTTATTATAGACAAAAGATTGTCGCGGGTGAGTCTCCACCATAAAGAGAGAACCTGAAAAAGAGGCGAGCAGTCGTCTCTTTTTTTGACGGATAAGGAAATAATGAAATTTTATAATATCAAAGACGAATACATTAATTATTTGAAAAATATGATGCTAAAGTAGCGTTTTATTTTGATAATGCGGCGCTTGTATCTTTTAGCAGAATAGAAACAGCCTTTAAAGGTGCTGCACAGGAGTCCGGTTTTAAGAATGAAAAAGAAATGCAGGAATATATGAAAGATATCCGTAAAGAGGTAAGGGGGTATTAAATATGCGTATCATGTTAGATACCAATATCCTATGTGAGATAATGACTTGCGCTATGCGGGTCATTTTTTCTTAAACGAAAAATTAATTTGCGGTATATTAAGATATGATCATATGCGAAACACACGAAACATACAGCTCAGCCGGCAAGCGCTGAAATCGTTGACAACTTAGGCATAGAGCGGTATAATATAACGATATGACATGGGTCGAAAGGAGATTAACGAATGACAGAAGAAATACTGTTAACCAAAGAGGGCTACGACAAAATCGTGGCAGAACATGAAGAACTTGTTGCCGTAAGAAGAGCAGAAGTGGCAGAGAAACTCAAAGACGCCATTGCTCAGGGCGACATATCTGAAAACGCCGATTACGACGCTGCCAAAAATGAACAGGCAGAGCTGGAGGAACGCATCCACAAACTGGAAAACATGATCCGAAAAGCAAAGATTATCGACGAAAATGAACTCGCCGGAGACCAGGTAACTGTAGGATTGACTGTCAAAGTGCAGGACACAGACACAAAGGAAGAAGAAGAATTTACCATCGTAGGATCTACAGAAGCTGACCCGTTTGAAGGAAAAATCTCCAATGAATCGCTGGTAGGTCAGGCACTGCTGGGAAACAAAGCAGGCGAGGAAGTCACCGTGGAAGTACCGGATGGAAACATCACATACAAGATACTGGAAATCATCAAGAAGTAATCAGAGATAATATAGAGGTAGTATAAATGAGCGAACAAAAGAAGAATCAGAACGTGAATCCGGAAACGGAGGAACTGACCGAAGAAGGATTGAACGAACAGAGAAAGATCCGGAGAGACAAGTTAAAGAACCTGCAGGAAGCAGGCAGAAACCCGTTCCTGATTGAGAAATGGGATGTAAACGCATACAGCCAGGACATCAAAGACAACTTTGAGGAAATGGACGGCAAAGAAGTTACCATTGCCGGAAGAATGATGGCAAAGCGCGGCATGGGAAAAGCTTCCTTTGCAGATATTCAGGACAGCAAGGGCAGAATCCAGTGCCATATTAAAAAGGATGTGCTGGGTGAAGAGGAATACAAGTGGTTCAAGACTTCCGACATCGGCGATATTTACGGTGTTGTGGGAAAAGTGTTCAAAACGCAGCGCGGAGAGATTACAATAGAAGCATCCAAGTTGGTGCTCCTTTCCAAATCCCTGCAGGTGCTCCCGAACAAGTGGCACGGCCTGAAAGATACGGATATTCGCTACAGACAGCGCTATGTGGATCTGATTATGAATCAGGACGTGAAAGATACGTTCATTAAGAGAACTGCGATTATCAAAGAGATCAAGCGGGTACTGGAAGAAGATTTCGGCTACCTGGAAGTCGATACACCGATTCTGACTACCATTGCAGGCGGCGCCAACGCCCGTCCGTTTGAAACGCACCACAATACACTGAACCTGGATATGAAACTGCGTATTTCCAATGAACTTTATCTGAAGAGACTGGTTGTAGGCGGTCTTGACAGAGTTTATGAAATGGGCAAAATGTTCCGTAATGAAGGTATGGACAGAAACCATAATCCGGAATTTACTTCTATGGAGTGCTACATGGCTTATGAAGATATGGATAAGACCATGGAAGTTACCGAGCAGGTGGTTTCCAAGGCGGCACTGAAGGCCACAGGAAGCATGGTGATCGAATATCAGGGCAAGAAGTTTGACCTGACGCCTCCGTGGAAAAGACTGAGAATGAGCGATGCCATCAAGGAGATTACAGGCGTTGACTTTGATCAGATTACAACAGATGAAGAGGCAAGAACCGCAGCCATCGGTCAGGGCATGGACAAAGATGAAGTGAAAGACATGACGAGAGGGAAGATCCTTGCGGAAATGTTTGAGGAATACTGTGAAGATGTACCGGGATACCTGGATGGACCTGTATTTGTAACAGGCCACCCGGTGGAAATTTCTCCGCTGTCCAAAAGAGATCCGGAGGATCCGAGAATCACAAGACGTTTTGAGGCGTATGTCAACGGATGGGAAATTGCCAATGCCTTCTCCGAGCTCAATGACCCGATTGACCAGTACGAGCGCTTTAAGGAACAGCAGGCGCAGCTGGATGACGGGACAGATGACGAAGCGCATCCAATGGATGAGGATTTTGTCAATGCTCTGGAAGTGGGACTTCCTCCGACAGGCGGTCTGGGAATCGGAATTGACCGTGTAATCATGCTGATTACCAATGCGCCGAGCATTCGTGATATTATTCTGTTCCCGACAATGAAACCTGTGGGCGGGGCAGAGTCCAAGAGCAAGGCTGTAAAGGCGGCTCCGGAAAAAATTGATTTTTCCAAGGTGAAGATTGAGCCGATTTTTGAGGAAATGGTTGATTTTGAGACATTCTCCAAATCCGATTTCCGTGCGGTAAAGATTTTAGCTTGTGAAGCAGTACCGAAGTCAAAGAAGCTTCTTAAGTTCACATTAGACGACGGCGAACGCAAAGACCGTGTTATCTTAAGCGGCATCCATGATTATTATGAGCCGGAAGAACTGGTTGGAAAGACTGCAATCGCAATCGTAAATCTGCCGCCGAGAAAAATGATGGGCATTGACTCCGAGGGTATGCTGATTTCAGCCGTACATGAAGAAGACGGTGAAGAAGGCCTGAACCTGCTTATGGTAGATGACCGGATTCCGGCAGGCGCAAAGCTTTATTAATTTCATAAAAAACAGCGATTTACATCAAACTTACATCATTTGATGCAGCAAACGATGCAGAACTGAAAAAATCGCATAAGAAGTACAACGAATGGGCAGTCCTGAAATGGGAGTGCCCATTTTTAGAAGGAATGAGGAAATGAGATGAATAATGATCCATTTAAGGAATACCTGAAGGAGGCTGAGCCGGATAAAGTCAGTAAGGGATATGCGTGGAGTACGGCAATCGGACTTCAGGCTGTGGACGGACTGAAACCGTCCCAATATTTGATTGATACGGCTATCCAAAATATTGAGGGAAAAATCACAATAAAAGAAGCACAAAATCGCATAGACACATACTATGAGGAAAGACAGGCGCATTTATCAGATGCCAAGCGTACAGAAGAAGCGGATAAGGTATCTTCTCGCATTGCACAGATACTTTCGGAAACCGCGTTTTCGTTCTCTCCGAATGAATATATCGCTATTCACCGAAAACTGTTTCAGGGTATTTACAAACATGCCGGAAAGATAAGAGATTACAATATTACGAAAAAAGAATGGGTGCTTGATGGAGCGACAGTTATCTATGGCAGTGCTTCAGAACTGAAAGCAACCCTTGAATATGATTTTTCGCAGGAGAAAAACTTTAGCTACAAGGGACTTTCGATGGAAGGAATCATTCATCACCTTGCAGTTTTTGTTTCGAGGCTGTGGCAAATCCATATCTTTGGAGAAGGCAATACGAGAACAACGGCAGTATTCTTTATCAAATATTTGAGAACCCTTGGCTTTTCTGCCGCAAATGATACTTTTGCGGAACATGCCTTGTATTTCAGAAACGCACTCGTTAGAGCCAACTATACCAACCTGCAAAAAGATATTCACGAAACAACCGAGTATTTGGAAGTGTTCTTAAGAAACCTGCTTTTGAATGAGAAAAAAGAGCTGCACAACCGTAAGCTACACATACGTGGACATTGGAATGATGAAAAAGTGGATATTGAAGAAACAAAAGTGGACATTGAAAAGAAGTAACGATGAATAAGGAGAGCAAGCTATGAAGTGTTTAAATTGCGGAATGGAAATGGAACAGGGAACTGTCGAAGCTATTGGACAGGGCGGTGGGCACTTTTATGAATTTACTTCTGATGAAGAAAAGAAAAAAACAGGACTAAAAGGATTTTTTGCCCGAAAAACAGTTAGTGTGGAAACCTCTGCCCTTGAAAGCCCTGCATGGCACTGTCCTAACTGTAAGAAGATTTTAATGTGGATGGACAGCAAAGAATAGTATCAATCCCGGTTTGTCATTTTCCAGCAAAAAATTCAGGAAAAAAGGCTTATCTTTCTTAAAAGGCAGACGATATACTAAATGAACGCATGAGAGATTATGCTCCTGCAGGAGTTATGCGCATTGATATTCCTGCAGACGGACATGCTCAATGGTACCAGCCGTTCAATTCAATTCTAAACTAATTTCATATTACAGGGTTCGGACTCAACCGAATCCGGGCGACAAAGGGAAAAAGGAGTTTCCCCAGCCAAAGCAAGGAGGTAAAAAATGAGAATCCAACATAACGTAACTGCGTTAAATTCCCACAGAAACTTAACGAACAACAACAATGCTTTAACAAAAAATCTGGAAAAACTGTCCTCAGGCTACAGAATCAACCGTGCAGGTGATGATGCAGCAGGTCTTGCTATTTCCGAAAAGATGAGAGCACAGATCACAGGTCTGCAGACTGCACAGAAGAATGCAGAAGACGGTGTATCTTTAGTGCAGACAGCAGAAGGTGCGCTGACAGAAGTGCACTCCATGCTCAACAGAATGGTAGAGCTGGCTACACAGTCTGCCAACGGTACTTACAGCACTTCCAACCGTGCAGAAATGCAGAAGGAAATTGATGCGCTGACTAAGGAAATCGATAGAATCAGTGAAACCTCCAACTTTAATGGAACGAAGTTATTCTCTGGCGGTACTGCAGATATCAATGTAAAGGTTTCCGGAACTATAAACAAAACAGCTATCAGTGCAAAGCCGGATGGTACTTATGACTTATCCAAGATAGATGCCGATATGAAAGAAAATGAAACTATTACAATTGATGGAATAACTTATACCAAGGGAAATGCGAAAGATGATGCAAAAAATATTTTTACATCTCTTGCTGAGTTAAGAACGCAAGCTGCAGCAAATGGTGTAACGTTGGGTACAACTGCAACTGCTGTGACTGCTACTACAAAAGGTGTTTCCATTGCCCTTCACGTAGGTGAATCTTCCGCTGATGCAAATGCCATTGCAGTTCAAATCAGAACTATGACATCTACTTCCTTAGGAGTAGCAAACTTGGATATCACAACTGCTGATACTGCAAAAGCTGCTATTGATACAGTGAATGATGCAATTGACTCTGTATCTAGCATCCGTTCCGACCTGGGAGCACTGCAGAACAGACTGGAACACACCATCAACAACCTGGGCGTACAGACAGAAAACATCACAGCTGCTGAAAGCAGAATCCGTGATGTAGACATGGCCAAGGAAATGATGGCTTACACTAAGAACAACATTTTAGTTCAGGCTTCCCAGGCTATGCTGGCACAGGCCAACCAGGTTCCTCAGGGCGTACTGCAGCTGTTACAGTAACCCAACTCCCCTTTGGGGTAAAAAACTATTTTAATTCATTCTAAACAATAGGGTTCGGACTCAGCCGGATCCAAGGCGATAAAGGGAAAAAGGAGTTTCCCCAGCCAAAGCAAGGAGGTAAAAAATGAGAATCCAACATAACGTAACTGCGTTAAATTCCCACAGAAACTTAACGAACAACAACAATGCTTTAACAAAAAATCTGGAAAAACTGTCCTCAGGCTACAGAATCAACCGTGCAGGTGATGATGCAGCAGGTCTTGCTATTTCCGAAAAGATGAGAGCACAGATCACAGGTCTGCAGACTGCACAGAAGAATGCAGAAGACGGTGTATCTTTAGTGCAGACAGCAGAAGGTGCGCTGACAGAAGTGCACTCCATGCTCAACAGAATGGTGGAGCTGGCTACACAGTCTGCGAATGGTACTTACAGCACATCTAACCGTGCAGAAATGCAGAAGGAAATTGATGCACTGAGTGCAGAAATTGACAGAATCAGTGAAACTTCTAATTTTAATGGAACGAAGCTATTCTCTGGAGGTACTGCAGATATCAATGTAAAGGTTTCCGGAACTATAAATGGTGCAGCTATCAGTGCAAAGACGGATGGCACTTATGATTTGTCTAAAATAAACACCATGAAGAAAGGCGAAACTATTACAATTGATGGAATAACTTATACTAAGGGAGATGCGAAGGATGATGCAAAAAATATTTTTACATCTCTTGCTGAGTTAAGGGCTCAAGCAAAGACAAATGGTGTAACGTTGGGTGCAACGGCTGATTCCGTGACTGCTACTACAAAAGGCGTTTCCATTGCCCTCCACGTAGGGGAGTCTTCCGCAGATGCAAATGCCATTGCGGTTCAAATCAGAACGATGACATCTACTTCCTTAGGAGTAGCAAACTTGGATATCACAACTGCGGCAACAGCAAAAGCTGCAATCGATACAGTGAACGATGCAATTGACTCCGTATCCAGCATCCGTTCCGACCTGGGAGCACTGCAGAACAGACTGGAACACACCATCAACAACCTGGGCGTACAGACAG
>CAUWJW010000007.1:0-21615 GCA_963558985.1 uncultured Clostridia bacterium
TATGGCGGTCGGTATACTGGTTGCCATTTTTCAGGCGGCAACGCAGATCCATGAACAAACGATAACATTTGTGCCAAAACTGATTGTAATCGGGATCATACTTATTATGACAGGCAGCACGATGCTGCAGACGTTGCAGGATTTTACAGCGCATGTCTTTGTGCTCATGGCAGAATAGATGGAGAGTAGCTTATGCTGATTGCAGGAACCCAGGAATTTATGCTTTTTTGTCTGATTTTAATGCGTATGTCCGGATTTATTTTCCTGAACCCGATTTTAGGCAGGAGAAATGTTCCGGCCATGGCAAAGACAGGCATGGCACTGGCTCTGACGCTTTTGATTTTTCCTCTGGCGGCAGGGGATATTCCGGAAATTGGAAACAGTCTTGAATTTGGTCTTCTGCTGCTCAAAGAGTTCCTGGTAGGCTTCTTACTGGGATTTGTGATACAGCTTTTTTTCTTTGTAGTAACTTATGCAGGGTCGATTATAGACTTTCAGATGGCGCTTGGAATGGCCAGTATCTACGATGCGCAAAACGGTATTCAGGTAGCGCTGACAGGGAATGTGCTGAATATCTACTTTATCCTTCTGTTTTTTGCAGTAGACGGACATCTGGCACTGATGGATATTCTGGTGACTTCCGCAGATCTTGTACCCTATGCACAGATTTCTTTTGGAGCGGAAGCCTCACAGGCAGTCATTAATATGTTTTGTGACTGTGTACTTTTAGCAATTAAACTGGCTTTTCCCATTGTAGGGATTATACTGGTTTTAGATATAGGTGTGGGAATTCTTATGAAGATTATCCCGCAAATCAACCTGTTTATTTTGGATATTCCATTGAAAATCTTACTTGGGATAGCCATGCTGCTTCTGATGCTGTCTCCGATGGGAGATTTTTTAGGGAATCTGGTTTCCGACATGCTGAATGCAGCACAGCAGTCTCTGACTAATATTTAAAAAAAGGGAGTGAAAGAGTTTGGCGGGAGGAGGAGGAGAATCAAAAACTGAAAAAGCCACCCCCAAAAAACGAAGGGATCAACGAAAAGAAGGTAATATCTTTTTCAGTAAAGATGTTGTCAGTGTTGTTTTTGTTTTCGGAGCCTTTTATTCACTCAAGCTGCTGTTTCCCGGCATTGTGGAGTCGGCAAGCTCCTTCATGGTAAGTATGGTGGGGATTGCAGGGGGAGCAGTGGATGTGTCCATGGGAACGCTTCAGAAGATCGGTCAGGACTTTGCTATGACAGCAGTGGAATGTTTGCTTCCCATTATGCTGATCTGCATGGCTTTGGGGATTTTGGGAACAGGTGTACAGACGAAATTCCTTTTTTCCCGGAAAAGCGCACAGCCTAAATTCAGCAGACTGAGCCCGCTTCAGGGAATTAAAAAAATGTTTTCTCTGAAAAATCTTGTGGAACTGATAAAGAGTATGCTGAAGATCGTGATTATGGCAGCGATTATGTACACGGTGCTGAAGGCAGACTTTATCAATGTGGCCAGAACCATAGATATGGATGTGAAAGTATCGGCATCCTATGTTTTAGGTATGATTATGGATATGGTGCTCAAACTGTGTCTCGTTTTTCTGGTAATTGCAGTGTTCGACTACTTATACCAGAGATGGGAGTATGAGCGGAGCATCAAAATGTCCAAGCATGAATTAAAGGAAGAATATAAGCAGACAGAAGGTAACCCTGAAATTAAGGGAAAAATCAAAGAGATGCAGAGACAGCGGGCAAGATCCAGAATGATGCAGGCGGTGCCGGATGCAGATGTAATTATCCGAAACCCGACTCATTTTGCAGTTGCTCTGCGATATGATATGGACCGGGACCGCGCTCCCGTTCTGCTGGCAAAAGGCCAGGATGAAATGGCTCTGCGCATTGTAGCTGCAGGGGAAGAACATGAAATTACCATTGTTGAAAATAAACCGCTGGCTAGAGGGATCTACGCAACTACAGAACTCAATCAGGAAATTCCGCCTGACTACTATGGGGCAGTTGCAGAAGTCCTCGTTTATGTATATAAGCTTAATAAGAAAAACGGAGTAGGCAATGAAAAGAATTATGAATAATGCGGTGGCGCTCTTCGTTGTAGTCATCGTTTTACTGCTGATTATACCATTAAATCCATTTTTGCTGGATGTAATGATTATTATAAATATATCAATCTCTATGATCATACTTCTGATTAGTATGAACATAAAGGAACCGCTGGAATTTTCTATATTTCCCTCTTTGCTGCTGATAACCACTCTGTATCGGCTGGGAATCAATGTATCCTCCACGAGGAATATTCTTACGAATTCCGGCGCTGCAGGACAGGTGATCGCCTCCTTTGGTGACTTTGTTCTTCAGGGGAATGTTATTGTAGGGTTTATCATCTTTTTGATTATCATGCTGGTGCAGTTTCTGGTTATTACCAAAGGAGCAGAACGTGTTGCTGAAGTTGCGGCAAGATTCACCCTGGATGCCATGCCCGGCAAACAGATGGCCATTGATGCGGATTTGAGTTCCGGCCTTATTACAGAGCAGGAGGCAAGAACAAGACGTGAGAAAATCCAGAGAGAAGCGGATTTTTACGGAGCCATGGATGGTGCCACAAAGATTGTAAAAGGGGATGCCATCATGTCCCTGATTATTACGGCAATCAACCTGATCGGCGGCTCAGCCATCGGTATGCTGCAGGGCGGGATGGGATTTACCGAAGTCCTTTCCGTTTACTCCATTGCAACTGTAGGTGACGGTCTGGTGTCACAGATTCCGGCATTACTTATTTCTACGGCAACCGGCATGATTGTAACAAGAGCCGTTTCCGAGGGAAGTCTGAATTCAGATGTAACCAAACAGTTCCTTGCACAGCCGAGAACCATTATGATGACCGGCGGTGTGCTGCTGATTTTAGTACTGATTCCGGGAATGCCGGTACTGCAGCTGTCTATCATTGCCATGGTACTTATTTTTGGCGGTCTCTACCTTATGCGGAAGATGCAGAAGGAGGCAAAAATCTTTGCAGCTAATATGGCGCAGGATGTTACCAGTGAAGAGACGCCGCAGACAGAGGAAGAATATTATAAAGACATCAATAATGTATATTCGCTCATTGGGGTAGAACCCATTGAGATGGAGTTCGGGTACAGCCTGATTCCGCTGGTAGACGAATCCAGCGGCGGCAAGATGCTGAACCGAATCGTTATTTTCAGGCGGCAGTATGCACAGGAAATGGGATTTGTCATACCGTCTGTGCGGCTGCGTGACAGCTCCAGCCTGAACACCAATCAGTACGTCATCAAGGTAAAAGGCGAGGAAGTTGCCAGAGGTGAAATTCTGGTGGATCATTATCTGGCTCTTGAACCAACGTCTCCTACTGCGGAAATTGACGGCATAGAAACCATCGAACCGGCATACGGGATTCCAAGTAAATGGATTCTGCCGGAAAATAAGGAGCTGGCAGAAATTTACGGATACACAGTCATCGACCCGCTGTCGGTTATGCTTACGCATCTGTCGGAGACAATCAAGCAGCATGCCTACGAACTGCTCAACCGTCAGGAAGTGGTGCAGCTTGTGGAAAGTCTCAAAAAAACATCGCCGGAACTGGTGGAAGAAGCCGTTCCGAATGTGGTTTCTTACGGAAACCTGCAGAAGATCCTTATCAGCCTTCTCAAAGAAGGAATCCCGATCAAGGACATGGAGACTATTCTGGAGACAGTTTCCGATGCTGCAGCTGCCGGAAACGATATTACCATGGTCATCGAACAGGTTCGTATGGCACTGAAGCGTACCATTACAAGAAAATTCTGCACAGGAGGACAGATGCGTGTCCTGACCTTGGATGCAGCGCTTGAAAAACAGATGGTGGAAAGTATGGCCAAAAGCGAGCAGGGCGTATATCTGGCGCTCAGCCCTGATGTGATGCAGCACGTAATCGAGCAGATAGGAGCGGAACTGAAGAAATTCAATGATTTATCACAGGATCCGGTTATTCTGACAAGCCAGGTAATCCGGGTATATGTATATCGCATGCTGGAACCTTTTTATCCATCAATTTATGTGCTGTCCTTTAATGAGATTTCCAGCAATATACAGATTCAGGCAATAGGAAATATTACGCAATCTTGAGATAAGGCAGGGTTTCAATATGGAGATGCAACCAAACAGACAGTTTGCTGACAAATCAAATGAAGAACTTTTACAGCAGTACAGCAAGACAGGATATTTGGAAATTAAGCAGGAACTGGTGCTGCGTTATCTGTATGTGATTAAGAGTGCCGCCATTCGTATGCGGGATGTATATCTGGGTTTTGCACAAGTAGAAGATGTGATCAATGAGGGCGTTATCATGCTGATGAGCGCTATTGACAAATTTGACCCTGAAAAAAATGTTAAATTTGAAACCTACATATCCAAACGGATTCGGGGAATGATCATTGATCTGGCAAGAAAAAACGACTGGGTGCCCAGAACTACCCGCAGAAATGCAAAAGCAGTTCAGGAAGCGGCTGAAGAGCTGGCTGCGGAAAAAGGCAGGATGCCGGATGATAAAGAGCTGGCGGAATATATGGGCATTACCATGGAAAGGCTTCATGAAATCAATGCCAAAATGAACCTGTCCTCTGTCATTTCCCTTGATATGGTTCTGGAAGGAGATGGAGAAAATAAACAGCCGGCAGCGATCCCATCGGGCATAGCAAGTGAACAGCCGGAAGAAAACTATCTGGAACAGGAATTTAAACAGGTGCTGACAGATGGGATTCAAACTTTGAAAGAAAAAGAACAGACAGTGATCTCGCTGTATTATGTGGAAGAGCTGAATATGAAGCAGATTGCAGAAATTATGCAGGTAAGTGAGCCTCGGATTTCTCAGATTCACAGAAATGCAGTAGGAAAACTGAAAGACTATATAGAGAATGAAATGCAGCTAAATGCAGACCGGAAAGGAGAATAAAGTATGTTTCAGGGGTTTTACAACGCTACATCGGGAATGCTTACACAAAACAGAAACCTGAATGTAATCAGTAATAATATGGGGAATGTTTCCACTCCCGGATTTAAAAGCGATAAGTTTATTGCAACAACTTTTCGTGAAGAACTGGTTTCAAGAACGGGGAATAAGGACAAAACAAACACATCGCCGTTAGGCTATATGTCCAAAATCAGAGCTTCGGATCTGACTGTGACGGATTATACCAATGCTGCTTATGCGCCTACCAGAAATGTACTGGATTTCGCATTGTCAGGGAATGGATTTTTCTGTATCCAGACCAATAACGGAACCGTTTATACGAGGAACGGATCCTTTACTCTGGATAATCAGGGGTACCTGTATCTTCCTACTGTAGGAAGAGTTCTGGGGCAGAACGGTCCGATTTATTTGGGAACCGACAAGATCCGGGTGGATTCTGCAGGAAGAATTACAAGTGAAGACGGCAATCGGAACTTTGGGCAGCTGCGGATTGTAGATTTTCAGAATTACGACACACAGCTGATTAAGACAAACGGAAATGTATTTATTGCACCTGGCGGAGGAGCTGTTGCATCCGATGCAAAAGTGGTCAATCAGGCGCTGGAAAGCTCCAATGTAGATGCTGTTGAACAAATGGTAAATATGATGGGAAGCCAGAGAGCGCTGCAAAGCTCTGCACAAGTTATGAAAATGTATGACCAGCTGATTGCAAAAATGGTATCACAGCTTGGACCGGCATAAAGAGAAGGATAGGAGGAACAGAAGATGGATACTTCGTTTTATACAGCAGCCAGAGGGGTAAGAACCCAGCAGGAACGAATGAATGTGGTTGCCAATAATATTGCTAACTTAAATACAACCGGATATAAAATGCAGAGTTCTGCTTTCTTAGATCTGATGTACTACAATATGCGCTCGCCGGAGGGAACTCTGACAAGGCTCAAGGCAGGTACCGGTGTCATGCAGGAAAGAACGGACATTGACTTTTCACCGGCAGGGATCGGACCGACCGGACAGCCGATGGATTACGCACTGCTTTCGGAAGGCTTCTTCATGGTGCAGGATCCGGCCACCAATGAGATTACATATACAAGAAATGGTCATTTTTCTGCATCACAGAGGGCAGACGGCATGTATCTGATTACAGACAGCGGGAAACTGGTGCTGGATGCAAACAGAAACCCGATCCGTATCGCAGACGGAAAGGCTGCAGTACCGCCGGGAGTCTTTACTTTTGTAAACACCAATGGTATGCTGGCAGTAGGGGACAATGAATTTTCACCGGTAGCAAAGAACGGACTTCCGATTCTGGTTCAGAGCCCCAACATGAAGAGCGGGTATCTGGAAATGTCTAATGCGGACTTGTCTGAAGAGTTTGCAAAGACGGTTGAAGCTTCAAGAGCCTATTCCTATGCATTAAAAATGGTGCAGACTTCAGATGAAGTGGAACAGACTATCAACAGTCTGAGAGCATAGGAGGAAACCGTACATGAACATTGACAGATATGAAAATATGGATGGAATGACACTGGATGTTCTTCGGGAGATTGGGAGCATTGGTACAGGCAATGCCGCTACAGCGCTTTCCGGTCTTCTCAATGAGCCGGTTCAGATGACTGTGCCTCAGATTGATCTGAGAGAATTCAATGATGCCATTTCTCTGCTTGGTGAAGCCGAAGAACTCGTCGCTGCAGTGCTTGTAAAAATGGGCGGCGAAATAGAAGGAACGATGCTGTTTCTTCTGCGCCTTGATTTTATCAATGCGGTTCTCAGGCATATTCTGGGCAAAGATATCCATGATTTTTCTCAGCTTCAGGAAATGGAGATTTCAGCTTTAACTGAAATTGGAAATATTATGATTTCATCTTATACCAATGCCATCTCTACCCTGGCAGGCGTGGAGATCAACCTGTCGGTGCCTGCAATTGCAGTCAATATGCTGGGCGGCATTTTGTCCGTACCTATGGCGGAGATCGGCTATGAGACCGATAAGCTGCTGATGATTAACGGAACTCTGATTATTCAGGGAAAGGAGCATGACAGCACCATACTGATGCTCCCGGACATTGAATCTCTCAATAAACTGATGAACAAACTGGTAGGTGGATATGAGTAAAGAGTATAAAGTCGGCATTGCGGATATGAAGATTGCAAGACAGGAAGGGATCGTGATTACACACGCCCTGGGCTCCTGCATCGGAATCACCTTCTATGATCCGGCCATTAAGCTGGGAGCATTACTGCATATCATGCTGCCGCAGGCAACGGATCCGGCTGCTGCAAATGCCTTTAAATTTGCAGATACCGGTATTAGAGAAACGCTGAGAAAGATGGCAGTGTTCGGCGGCGTGCAGAGCCGATATATCTGTAAGATTGCCGGCGGTGCACAGATGTTTACCGTAAGCGGCGGTGGGATCGGCAATATTGGTCAGAGAAATATTGAGAGTGTAAAAAAGGTGCTGGCAGAGGAAAGAATCAGGATTAAAAATCAGGATGTGGGGGGCAATTATGCCAGAACGATGCTGATTGATGTGCAGACCGGCACAGTAAAACTGAGAACCATTGGGAAACCGGAGATTACATTATAATTATAGATAGATATGCCTGCAGGCCCAGAAGTCGGCAGACAGATAAACAGATAGCGTACCCCGAATACACAGGAAGTGAGGTAAATTATGGCTGAGACAGAAATTTTACTGGAATCAGGAACAAATGAGATGGAGATCATGGAATTCAAGATATACGGCGAATCTTACGGCATCAATGTAGCAAAAGTGCGTGAGATTATGATGTCAGACACGGTGAAACCGATCCCTCATTCTCATAGATGCGTAGAAGGGATTTTTAAACCAAGAGGCGTTGTACTGACTGTCGTAGATCTTCCGGAATATTTGACAGGAAATCCCACAGAGAAAAAACCGAAGGATCTGTTCATCGTAACAAATTTTAATAAATTGCACATTGCTTTTAGGGTGCAGTCCGTAGAAGGAATTCAGAGGATATCCTGGAAGAATATTCAAAAGCCGGATAAAACATTAAGCCACGGAGAAGAAGGTATTGCAACAGGGATTGCACAGTGCAACGGGCAGCTGATTACCATTTTGGATTTTGAAAAAATCGTGGCAGAAATTTCACCGGAAACAGGAATTCAGATATCGGAGATTGATGCTCTGGGATACAGAGAACGCAGTGACCGGGCGATTGTCTTTGCCGAGGACTCTATTCTGCTTGGCAAGATGGTGGAAGAATCCCTGAGAAGAGCCGGGTATGTAAACCTGCGTAAATTCAACAATGGACAGGAAGCATGGGATTATCTGGACAGCATTAAAAATGACAGCGATTTATATGATAAAGCAAGCCTGATCATAACAGATATCGAAATGCCGGAAATGGATGGACACCGGCTGACAAAGCTAGTGAAAGAAGATCCAAAACTGAAGAAGATCCCGTTGATCATTTTCTCATCTCTAATCAATCATGAGATGGAGATCAAAGGGAAAAAGCTGGGAGCAGACGAACAGCTATCAAAACCGGAGATTGGACATCTGGTGTCTGTAATCGATCATCTTCTTGAGAAAGGATACGAAGAATAATGGATAAATGCGTAGTAAGACGGGCAATCAAGTCTGTAGAGACAGAGAAAATAGCAGGATATGAACTTTTTTTTCAGAGCGGAAGCGATGATTTGTATCAGGAATCAGAAAATGCAGCGGCAGACACGATTTCCGAATTTTTTATGAATAACAGCCACAAGATTTTCAGTGACAAAAAAATCTTTATTACTTTTACGCCTTCCCTGCTGTTCCGCAATACAGCAAGAATCTTTGAAAAGGATAAAGTTGTTATTCAGATTGAAGACAATCTGATGACGCATCCGCTGGCTATGCCGATTGTGAAGAAGTATTATAATGAAGGCTATCGCTTTGCAATCAACGATTTTCAGTTTTCGCCAAAGTATTTCAGCTTTTTGGATTATGCGGACTATATCCGCCTGAAAATCGGCGCAGAGCTTTCGGATCAGGAAAGGACCTCTCTGGAAAATATTACGCGGATGACAAAGGGATTCGGAAAGAAATGCATAGGCACAGAGCTGGATACAAAAGAGGCTTATGAAAATGCGCTTTCTCTTGGTGTAGATTATCTGGAAGGTGCGTATATCGCAGAAACGCTCACAACAAAAGCAGATAAAGTCACCTATCTGCAGGGCAACTTCTTCCAGCTGGTAGTGGCAGTCGCAAAGGATGAGCCGGATATGGCTGAAATTGAGGAAATTGTAAGCCGTGACGCAGGTCTTACTTACGCTTTGCTGAGACTGGTTAACTCTGCATATTTTGCCCTTAGAAAAAGGACTGCCTCCATACGTCAGGCGCTTATGACGCTGGGGATCGGTCAGCTGCGGCAGTGGGTATATATGCTCAGCTTCCAGAATGAAGACGCAGGCGGCTCCGAAGAAATGCTGAAGCTGTCCTTCCTGCGGGCAACCTTTGCACAGGAACTGACAGCCGGTATCAAAGAGTGTCCGATCTCTAAAACAGATGCTTATATGATGGGAATGTTCTCCACTTTGGATTACATGGTAGATGCGCCTCTTGACGAACTTCTGATAGAGATTCCGATGAATGAGGAAATCAAAGAAGGTCTGCTTCACGGCACAGGAACTGCAGGACA
Source organism: uncultured Clostridia bacterium (assembly GCA_963558985.1). Classification (GTDB taxonomy): domain Bacteria; phylum Bacillota; class Clostridia; order Peptostreptococcales; family Anaerovoracaceae; genus Hominibacterium. The sequence goes on from CAUWJW010000007.1 coordinate 9,634, forward strand.
GATCCATCAGCTGGTTCTCTGCTATGAAAAGGCAGACTGGAAAAAATGTCAGGAATTGAGCGAGGCTCTTGGAATTCGCATTGCAGACTTATCACAGATTTACATTAACTGTGTAGAAGAAGTAAACAGCATCTGGGATAACCTGACGACCGACTATATGCGCCCGGGTGAGGAAAAGGTGTTCAAAGATATTGAAGAGAGCCGGGAACACATTGAAGATGTACTAAAATAGTTAAATTCAAGCAGACAGAAAGATATACGGAGGGAAATAAGTGGCTATCACGATCGTACTCACAAACCAGAAGGGCGGAGTAGGAAAAACGACTACAACCAGCGCCCTTGCTGCAGGACTGGGAGAAAAAAATAAAAAAGTTCTGGCCATTGATCTAGATCCACAGGGAAACCTGGGATTCAGTCTGGGGCTGGATATTGAGGAAGGTCCTACGATCTATGACGTTTTAACACAGGAAGTGCCTGTTCGGGAAGCGATTCAGGAAACGGAATATTGTGATATCGTTCCTTCTAATATTTTGCTGAGTGAAGCAGAGTTTGCCTTTCAGGGAGAAAAGCGGGAACTGCTCCTTAAATCAGCGCTGGATACAGTAAAAGAGGAGTATGACTTTATTGTCATTGATACTCCTCCTGCACTGAATATTCTTACGCTCAACGGATATGCAGCAGCAGATCATCTGATTATTCCAATGGCATCGGAGATTCTCAGTCTGGTGGGACTGGTGCAATTGCAGGAAACTGTCATTGGTATTAAAAATGCAGTGAATCCGTCACTGGATGTGCTGGGCATCCTTCTGACAAAGTTCAATAAGAGAACCAATCTGGCAAAGGATGTTCTGGAGATGGCAGAAACGATTGCAGAGCAGGCGCAGATCTGTGTTTTTGATACCAAGATTCGTGCCGGCGTGGCAGTGGCAGAGGCTCCCGCACATGGGATGTGTGTGCTGGATTATGCGCCGCGTTCAAATCCGGCAAGGGATTATCAGGATTTTGTAAACGAAGTATATAAAAAACTGGTGCATTAGGAGGGCAAGATGGCAAAGCGGACAAAAACGAATAAAACAGATCATGTATTGAACCTGCTGGCTTCAGGCGGTAAGAAGAACCGTCCGGGCGCAGACAGTTCTGCACCTCCTGTGGAACTGAAGAAGAAAGAATCTGTTCCTGCGGAAATGCAAAGCGAACCGGAGGAATCGGAAGCTTTGGAAGAAAAGGCCGAAAAAGTTGCGGAAACAACTGCAAAAGCAGATCCGGAGACAGACGAACCTGCTGAAAGCAGGGAAGTGCCGGAGGTTTCTGTTGTGCACCTGTCAGGGGAAGAAAATCCTCTGGCTGAATCAGTGAAAAAATCTCTGGAAGCAGAACTGGAAGCCTATTTAGAGGAAAACAGCGAAGATAAAGAAGTAAGGGAGGAACTTCCGGATCTGCAGGAAGATGCAGAGCAGCCGGAGGAAGAGCCGGAAACGGAAGAATTTGCGGAGCTTGCTGAAAAACCGGAGACAGCCGAAGAACCTGTACTTGAAGAACCGGAAGAGAAATCCGAAACAGAACCCCAACAGGAAGCTGAAACGCAGTCTGATCTTGATCTTGAGCCTGAACCGAAGCCGGAATCGGAAGCGGAAAGTGTCCAGCCGGAACCGGCAAGTGTAAAACCTGAAGCAGCGGCAGAGGCAGAACCTGCAGAAAGCCGGCAGGAGCCTGTAGATTCACAGGAACAGCCGCAAGAGGAGGAAGCGTCCTTTGTTGCCGTCAATGTAATGGAACAGCTGGTAAGGAATCAGGCAAAAGGCTTTATTCAGCAGTTTGGACATTGCGACTGTCCAAGATGTGTAGAAGACACCACCGCTTTGGCTCTGACACATCTTCCAGCAAAATATGTAGTAGTCACCAGAGAATCTGTATCACCGCTGCTGAATTTTTATGAGAAAAAGTATGCAGGACAGATTATTGTAGAAATCACAAAAGCATCAATGATTGTAGCAGAAAAGCCGCACCATTAACGGATAAAACATGGGAGCCTTTGCAAAATAGAGGACTGTATATCTATTTTGCAAAGGCCCCTTAATTATTTATAAAAAAGTGCCGATATAAAAATAGGATTATAGTATAAACAGTATTTCATACAGGAAAATCAAGATATAGAGAAAAAGGAGTGATTTACATGGCATCAATCGGAGGACTGAGCAGCGGCCTGAGCAGCACATCATCTATCCGCGGATACGGCGGACTTGCCAGCGGTCTGGATCGGGACACGCTTATTGAGCAGCTTACATACGGAACAAGAAAGAAAATAGAAGCACAGAAACAGAAACAGGATAAGATTAAATGGGAGCAGAGCGCCCTTCGCAGCATTATCGACAAAGGGTATGATTTTACAAACAAATATCTGTCCTATGCATCTTCCAGCAACCTTCTGGGTGACAACCTGTTTTCCAGAAACGATATTACCGCAGTAGGAGCAAACAGCAAATACGTCAGCGTGACAGGATCCGCAAGCGCTGCAGACATGTTCTCTATTCTGGGAATCAAGCAGATGGCAGAAGATGCGAAGATGATCGGCGGCGTAGCCTCCGACGGAGCACTGCATACCGGCGCAATCTCTTCGGATTTTAATTCGGAATTTGAATACAGCCAGATTCAGGGTGAATTTATCACCTTTAAAATCGGAAGCCAGAGCTACAGCGTCACCATGGGAACAGGCAATGAATATGACTACAAAAATGACCTGGCAGGAGCAATAAACAAATCCATGGAAAAGGTAGAAATCTTCGGCGGCAAGAAACTGTCCGATGTGGTAGAAGCCTCTGTAGCAGATGGAAAAGTTTCCTTTAAAAGCAAAGACACGGCAGGCAACTCCATTGAAATCACAGGCGGCAGCGGAGACGTGCTGCAGCATCTGGGATTTCTTAAGGAAGGCGAGAGTATTGCAGACCTTGGTAAAGATGCGCTGGTGATGAGCAATGGACAGACCATCACCGCAGGGAATGTAAATCAGGCGATGAAGAGCGAAAAGATCAGCGACTTTTTAGCGGGAAAATCTCTGTCCTTCAGCTATAACGGCGTAAACAAAACCATTGAAATCGGCTCCGGCCTGAACAGCAAAGCGGATCTGGTAAATGATCTGCAGAGCAAACTGGATGATGCCTTCGGAAAAGGCCGTATTCGGGTAGACACAACAGATGTAGGAGATCAGTTTAAACTGAACTTTAAGACTGTTACGCCGAAAGGAGAAGAAGACAAGAGTTCCAGCCTGATTCTCACCGGCGGAGATGAAAACCTGATGGGGAAAAATTTCGGACTGCTGAAGGTGGATGAGAATGTTTCCAACAGAGTTAACCTGTCAGCATCCTTAAAAGATTCCGGCCTTGCAGGCGCTGAGAAGCTGGATCTGACTAATTCAAAGATACTGATCATTAACGGTGTAAGCGTGGAGATTACAAAAGATATGACCGTTGAAGACATTATGAAGAAATTCAACGAGGATAAGAATGCAGACTTTGTAATATCCTATCAGAAGGACTCCGACCGTTTCATGGTCACCTCCAAAGAAAAGGGTGCAAGCGGCACCATTGAAATCGGGGGAGATAAGGAAGTTGCCGAGATGTTTTTCGGAACGGGAGCCTTGGATAAAGTAGCAAAAGGGCAAGACGCTGTTCTGCAAGTAAAATATGCAGGAGACGACATGCCTACGGAGATTGTCCGCAACAGCAACTCCTTTACTATGGATGGACTGACAGTCAGCCTGAAAGGCACTTTCGGATACGATGAAAAGGGAAACCTTGATCCGACAGCAGAAGCCATCACCTTTGACGCCAATGTGGATACAGAAACCGCATCCAAAACAGTCAAAGAGATGGTAACCGCCTTTAACGAAATCTTAGAGCTGATTAACAAAGAGGCAAAGACAAAGCCAAACAGAGACTACCAGCCGCTGACAGCTGAACAGAAGAAGGATATGTCCGAGTCAGAAATCAAAGAATATGAGGCAAAGGCAAAAGAAGGGCTTCTCTTTGGAGATACTGATGTGAGAGGATTTGCAGATGCGCTTCGCTTCGTTATCCCGACAGGAGACAGAGCGGCACTGGAAGAGATTGGAATCACCACCTCAACCAATTATGCAGATAACGGAAAACTGGTATTTGACGAAGCTAAATTCAAGTCTGCCCTTGAGAAGGATCCGGAAAAGGTGAAAGAACTCTTCACAAGAAAATCTTCCGTAAATGAAGACGGTACCATCGTATCGGGCGGATTCATGTCCAATATTGAAACAGCCATGAAGCAGTACGTGGGAACCATCGGCGCAACAAAGGGAATTCTGGTAGAGCGGGCAGGTTCCAGCCACGCACCGACTACAGTTCTTAAAAATACGCTGCAAAAGGAGATCGAGGAAATCGATAAACGTATTGAAAAGCTGCTAGACAGACTGGAAATGGAAGAAGACCGGTATATTTCCCAGTTTACAACGCTGGAAACACTCATTTCACAGATGAACAGCCAGAGCAGCTATTTATCACAGCTGAGCGGCGGATATTAAAAAAGAGAGGGATTCTATGGGTCTGAATAATGGATATCAGCAATACAAAGAACAGTCTGTCATGACTATGACGTCCGGGGAAATGCTGCTTTTGCTCTATGATGAGCTTTTAAAACGCCTGACCCGTGCTGAACTGGCTTTGGACAAAGAGGATTTTGATCTGTTCAGCAAGTCGGTTCACAGGAGCAGAGAGATCATTCAGTACTTAAAAGATACACTTAACCCGGAATACGAGATCAGCCGGCAGCTGAGGCAGATGTACGACTTCTTCATCTACGAACTGAGCCGAGTAGAAGCCGGACGAAAAAAAGAGGTAATCGAAGAGATCAAACCGCTGGTGCGGGAACTTCGGGAAGCCTTTGAGGAAGCGGGGAAAAAGCAGCATGGATGATCACGGACAAAATTCCCGGCATCGGGAGGAATGGCAGCTGGAATTGCTTAAACTGCTTCACGGCAGATATAATTTTCTGAATGAAACCTTGCGGCTGACCGGTGAGATTGCAGATAATCTGAACAGAAACGATAAAGTTTCTATTCAGATGCTTTTGGAAATGCGGGCAAAAGAACTGGAACATATTGACGAAAACATGCGCAAATTCCGGATTTTTAAGGAACAGTTTTCCGAAGAAGTACAGCAGGAAATGGAAAATCTGCTGAAAGTCAAAGATGCATCTTCGGAAGGCGTGCATGCTGCCGCAATAGCAGAGACTGTGAAGAACTGCCAAAAGGTTTTGGAACAAATCATAGAAATTGATAAAAGAATGAGCAAACGAGTAGCAGGTTCAGACTCGTTTTATGAAAAATAATAAAGGGGGAATCACAGCAGAAGACGGCAACATGCCGTTTCTTGTGATTCCTTTTTTCTGTTGTAAGGTGGGGTATGACGCAAGAGATTATTTTTAAAAATGTAAGCAAAATGTATGAATATGGAGAGTATGCACTGGAGAATATTTCTTTTTCTGTAGAAAAGGGCGAGTTTGTTTTTGTCATCGGCCGCAGCGGTGCAGGAAAAAGCACCCTGCTGAAGCTCATGAGCAGCCAGCTGACTCCCGATGAAGGGAAGATCTGGGTTAAAGGACAAGAACTGACATCCATGGCAAAACGGGAGCTTCCTTTTTTTCGGAGGAAATTAGGAATGATGCAGCCTGAATATGGGCTGCTTAAGGATCGAAGTGTTTATGAGAATGTGGAACTGGCAATGATTGCAACAGAGCAGCCGGAGCGGCTCTTTAAAAAGAGAGTTACCCAGACACTGCGCACTATGGGCGTAATCCACCGGAAAGATGCTTTTCCCGATGAAATTTCAGAAGGGGAAGCAGCCAGAGTGCTGCTGGCAAGAGCGCTGGTTATCAATCCGGGTATCCTCATTGCAGACGAACCCACTGCCAATCTGGATTCAGATAAGGCATGGGATCTCATGTGTCTGCTGGATGAGCTGAATCGGCTGGGCGTGACCGTCATTATCGGATGCCACGACAGAGAGCTGGTTTCTATTATGAAAAAAAGAGTTCTGACGCTGTCAGGAGGCCGCTTGATCGCAGATGAGAAAAAAGCAGTGTACAACCCTCTGGCATGGGATGTCATAGAAGAAAGGCGCATTAGGAATGAACAACAACAGAAATTATGAGCTGCAGTGCCTGCTGGAACTTCTCTCCGCAGTCCTGGATGATGAAGGAATCCCTGTCTGGCAGAAGTTTCCTGACTGGTCAAAACTGTACAAAATGGCGGATTATCACCATGTAGCAAATGTGATATACGGTCCGATTATCAGTATGGATCGCAGACGAATGGCAAAATGGCAGGACAGTTTTGAAGAGCGCTTCCACTATGCAGTCATCATGCAGGAGCGCTATCAGGGGATGAAACAGGAATTCTTTTCTGTTATGGAAAAAGAAGGCCTTCACTGCATGGAGTTGGAAGAAACCGTCCTTAATGGATGCTACAAAAAAAGAGAGCAGAGATATCCGCTGCCGCTGACCTTCCTTGTGGAAGAGGGCAAAAGTGAAGCGATAAAAACAGCGCTGGAAAGGGGCGGATTTGAGGAAAAACCCATAAAAGGCAAGAAACCTCTGGAAGGGGAGCATTGGTTTAGGAAACCGGGAGGCGCTCATATTATTTTGTATGAGACACTTGCTTTTACCAACAAAAAAATGAACAAATATTTTGCAGTTCCTGTAAAAAACTTTCAGAAGAAAAAAGGATTCCGCTTTATACATACGCAGGACATCAACGATTTTTATTTATACTACATAGCACTTCTGGCAGAAAAATATGCAAGAGGCGGTGTGGAGATTCGGGATATTCTGGATCTGTGGCAGTACTACTTGCTGTGCTATGAAAGAATCGACTGGAAAGATGTCAATAAAGAACTGAAGCGTATGGAAATCGATGGGTTTGGGGAAATGATCGTTAAGCTGGCAGCGATGTGGTTCGGTCACATAGAGGCAGACCATGAAGAACTGGAGCTTTTGCTGGCAATGGAAACCTATATCGTTTCAAAAGGAACCAAAGCAAGAAAAGAAAATGAACAGCTGCTGCCGCTGGTAAAGGAAGTGGCAGACGTTTATGAGAGAGACCTGAAGAAAGAGCGGCGCAAAAAACTGATGGAGCTCTGGTTTCCGGAACGGGATTACATGGAAACCATTTATCCGGTTCTGAAAAAAAGGAGGCTGCTGCTGCCGTTCTGCTGGGTGGCAAGACTGATTCAGCGGCAGTACAAAAAAGTCAAATACTTTTTTCTCCGCCACTTTACCTCCATTTCCAGAACCGTTTTCAGAAAAACTTTGAGAATACGAAAAAAGCTGCGCAGCCTTAAAAAAAGGCTGCGAAAAGGGAAAAAAAGCGAGGAGGGGGAAAAATAAAACTTATTTTTTCCCCTCTTTCAGCCGATAATTAATAGAAAGAAATGAACTTAAATAAAAACAGGGAGGTGCGTAGTATGAAGATTTCTATAGATTCTGCAAAAGCTGCCTATCTGAGTTCCATAAACCAGGGCGTGAAAAATGCCAAAACAGACCAGACAAAAGAAGCGGGAAAGAATTTTGACCGGATTATGATCAATACCAACTCCCGCATGATTGCAGAGGAGAAACTGACGGAAGCTGCGCAGAAGGAAGCTGCAAAAGCTGTGTATCAGAATACCTCGGCGGAGAAGATTGCGGATCTGAAGGCACAAGTTGCGCAGGGTACATATAAGGTGGATCCGGAAGCAGTGGCAGCAAAGATTCTTTTGATGAAGGGAGAATTTTAATGGAAGAATTTATGAAGGTGATTCGGGAAACGATTCAGCTGTTTGATGATTTTCTTCCGTTAGAAGAAACCAAACTGAAACATGCGCAGGAGCAGAACCTGACAGGTCTTGAGAACTGCATGACGCAGGAACAGGCTGTAGTGATGAAACTGCGCGGACTGGAAAATAAAAGGGCTGCTGCTCAGAAGAAACTGGGCTGGGAAGGGAAGACTTTTCGGGAGATTCTGGAACTGGTGCCTGAAGACACGAAGGCTGAGTTCCGTGCACTGTATGAACAGCTGACTCTCTCTATGAATTTATTTCGTGAGGCCAATGAAAGCGCGATGAAGACAGTGAAAGTGCACTTGCGTGAAATTGACAGGGTCATTGAAAGCAAGAAGGGTGACGGCACCTATTCGCCCGATGGACAGTCACCTGAAACAAAATCGCATTTGACTAACCAAAAGGTATAGAGGAATAAGAGATCGATAAGGAGGACATATATGGTTCGTTCAACATTTGCCGGCTTTACAACTGCACAGCTGGCACTGTCTGCCAGCCAGCGAGCGCTGGATGTTACCGGACAGAACATTTCAAATATAAATACAGCAGGATATACAAGACAGCGGCTGGATCTGGCGAGTATCAGTCCTACAGGACACAGCTATTTTCAGATGCAGACTGACTGCAGAGTGGGACAGGGTGTCCAGATGACCGGGATCATTCAGATCCGGGATCCGTTTCTGGATATTCAGTACCGGAACCAGCTGGCTAAAGTGGGAACAATCGATGCGCAGGACAGCGTTTTGTCGGATATTGGAGATATTTTTGATGAGGTGGACTCAGAAGGCGTGAGAGCTGCGCTCAATGATGTGGTGAAGCAGCTGAACAATATGGCAAAGCCGGATGGCGCCAATCAGGGTGCTTCGGATACGCTGGTGCGGTCGGCTATGGAAGTTCTGCTGACCATAATCCATGAGAAAGCATCGGATCTGAAGAATGTGCAGACTGAGCTTATCGACAAGCTGCAGACGACAGATATTGAAAATATCAACAGCTATCTGGATTCTATCTCAAAGCTGAATGAATCCATTAAGAACAGCCAGATACTGGGAAGCCCTGCGTTGGAACTGCAGGATCAGAGAAACCAGCTGATTGATGAACTGGCGACATACCTGCCCATCAGCGTGACTTACGAAGATCTGGATCTGGGCAGCGGGATCAAGGTAGATACGCTGAAGATTGACTTTTCTTATAAAGATGCTAATGGGAATACGCAGACCCTGACGCTTGTAGATGATGTGAAGCACGGCTCTTTTGAATTTAAAGCAAATCCGAATGCAGATATTGCAAAGGGAGAAAAGGTCGGATCACTTTCCATTACCGACGTTGACGGCACTAAAGTAGATGTGACAGATTCACTGGGAAACGGTGTGCTCAAGGGCGCTCTGGATATGCTCAATAAAGCAGGCTCCTTTGACGGAAGCGATGTAAAGGGCATCGACTATTACGAAGAACTCTTTGACTCCTTTGTCAATACCTTTGCAACGACACTGAATAAGCTGAACAAAGAGGCAGGGGGTGGAGCTCTCTTTACTACCCTTGACGGCAAGGAGGATGGATCTTTTACGGCAACGGATATCAAGATCTCCGATAAATGGATGAGCGGTGAGGTGAAAATTGTAACCACCAAGCCGGAAGATCCGAATAACCCAAATGAAAACAGTACTGCTTATGAAAACGTGCTGGCTATGATTAACGCCATCACTACGGATCAGCTTAAATTTACCTCTGTGCATTACAAGGATAATGGGCAGGATATCATCGCCTTTGAAGGAAACTGTTTTGATGCTTATGACAATCTGCAGAAGACACAGGCTATTGAACGGAAGTCCTCTGACTCCATCTTAAACAACCGCCTGAGTGTTCTCAATCAGATTGCAAATTCCAAGGATGCGGTATCCGGCGTCTATATGGATGAAGAAGTGATGAACCTGATGCGCTATCAGCAGTCCTACAACGCAGCAGCCCGTTTAATGACTACGCTGGATGAAGCGCTCAATACACTGATTAATAATACAGGGATAGTTGGAAGATAAGGAGGTAGAACAAATGGCGATAACAAGAATTACAACAAACATGGTAATGCGCAATTACCAGAATAATCTTACCTCCACATTGGGGGGATTGGAATCTTCAAGAAAACAGGTAGAGACAGGCAGACGTTTTGTCCAGTCCTATGAGGATCCGACATCTTCAGCAAGAGCCGCTATTCTGGAGCGGCGCTACTCCAGAACAGAAGAATATCTGGAAAATGTGGCCAACATTCAGAAGTGGCAGGATTCTCAGGAAGATGTGGTAATGAAATTGAGCGAGATCGCAAGACAGATTGAAAAAGAGTATTCTGTTCAGGCGGTTTCCGATACAAGCGGAGAAACAGGGCGGACTGCTTTTGCCCAGGCGCTGGAAGAACTGCAGAGATCCATGGTGGCTTCTCTCAATGCCAAGTACGGCGATACGTATATCATGGCAGGCAATGAAGGAAAGGAACCGCCGTTTAAGTTAGAAAACGGAAAATTGCTTTACAGAGGTCTGGATGTAGATGATCCAGGAAATCAGGCAAAGCTTGATAAACTGGCAAAAGAACACTCCTATGTGGATCTGGGCTTCGGTCTGACCTTCGGGGCAAATAAGGAGATTGTGTCATCCAGTGCTTTTGACTCTGCAATGCCGGGGATCAACGTAGTAGGCTACGGTCAGACAGATAAAGGTCTCAGCAAAAACCTCATTACACTAACGGGACAGATGGCAGAGCTTCTCCGCGCAGAAGAAAACGGAGGAACTTTTGATTCCGCCAAATACAAGGAATTGTGGGAACAGTTCAGCGAAGGAAGTGAAGACCTGAGAGACCAGATGGCAACCATCGGAACCAAGTCACAGCTTCTTCAGTCTACAGAAGACAGACTGGAAAATGAAAAACTTGCCATTACACAGCAATTTGACAAAGCCGTTAATATTGAACCTGCAGAAGCGATTATGAACTACTCCTGGGCTCAATATGCATATAATACAGCATTAAAAGTAGGAACTAGCATCATTACACCGTCTTTGCTGGACTTTATGAAATAAAACAATTAAGATGATTTTGGAGGTGAGGATGTGGAACAGTTGATTAAAATTACAACGATTCCAATCAGTTACGAATTAAAAATCAATGACGCCAGGCTGGAAAGGCATAATGGAACTGCAGAAGTAGAAATCAGCAGAAATAAAGGCGGTATGCAGATTAAAAGCAGGCCGATCCAGATTCGCCTGGATACTTACGAAGCAAGAAACTCGGTAGTTCCCACAACAAAGACTGCTATTTATGAGGCAGCAGAAAAAGGCAGAACTGCTGCATATGAAGCTGCTGCCCAGTATGCACAGGAGGGAAAGCTGATGCTACAGACGCAGATCGGAGAAGGTGCACAGACCATAGACAGGATACTGGCAGACCGGACCGCAATGCCGACAGGCCAGTTCCAAATGGGATTCATCCCGACCACAGGACCGGAAATCGACTGGATTCCACCGTCCCTGTCCATTGAATATCAGATGGATAAACTGAATTTTGACCTGAGAATGGACAAAGGCAATGTAGAATTTATTCCGGGAAGCATTGAAATGATCATTTCTCAATATCCGGAAGTAAACATTGAATATATAGGCGACCCGATTTATGTACCTCCAAGTGTTGCCGCCCGGTTCACCGGTGAAAATATAGACGTGAAGGCGTAGAAGGAGGAACCTATGGAATATGACAATCGGCAGGCTGTACCTGATGGAGAAGACATGCGAATCATTTTTCCGGAAGGATTGTTCGGTTTTGAAGAATATCATACCTTTATACCGTTTTCTATAGAAGAGGATAATGAAGCGATGTTTTTCCTTCAGAGTGAAGAGGAAGCGCATCTGTCCTTTATTATAATGGATCCTTTTCTGCTGAAAGCAGACTATTGCCCGCGCCTGTCCGATGCAGACAAAAAGGCGCTGGGCGTTTCAGAGGAAGAAGAACTGTCCTACTATGTCTTATGTGTCACAAAAGAACCGGCAGAAGAAAGCACTGTAAATTTAAAGTGTCCGATTGTGATCAATGCTGCGACCCGGCAGGCAAGACAGGTTGTACTGGAAGCGGAAGATTACAGAATGCGGCATCCCCTTAAAGAGT
>CAUWJW010000008.1:0-20800 GCA_963558985.1 uncultured Clostridia bacterium
TGGCGATCCTGAGCGGATTCAGTATCGGCACACCGGCCACTAGGGGAGAGACCATCCGCAAATTAAAAGAAGTGGGATATGTGCAGGGGAAGGGCAAATCACTGCAGTGTTCTGATTTGGGCCGCATGATGGTAGAAACTTTTCCTGTCAGAGAACTGTTCGATCTGGAATATACAGGGCGTCTGGAAAAAACCTTGGCGGACATTGAAAAGAAAAAGTTTGAAAAAGAAGATTTCTTAAAAATGATTCGGGAAGTTACAGCCTGCTGGGTAAAGGCGATTAAAGAAGACAAGGTTTTTGCCGGGCAGGTTTCAGCACCTGAAGGAGCCGTTGTAGTGGGCAGGTGCCCTGAATGTGGAAACCCGGTAATCGAAGGGGACAGGGCTTTCGGATGCTGCAACTGGAAAAACGGATGCCGCTTCTCTATATGGAAGGACTATAAATTTTTTCTGTCACTGGGCACGCATGTGTCCCGGGTGTTGGTGGAACTCTTGCTTAAACACGGCCGGGTAGGGTTTCATGGACTGAAAAGCAAGAAGGGGAATAAATTCAGCGCCTATCTGCGGTATGAAAAAGAGGGAAAAACAGGGTATTACAGCTGGAAGCTTCAGTTTATCAATTAGAATGTATTTTGAAACTGCCCTTGAGCAGGCCGGGCGATTCGGTCTGCTTCAGGACAGTTTTTTTGTGATAATGTGGGAACTATCGTGCTGACGATAGTTCCCGGAATTTAACATTTGCATGGATAAATGCCTGTCTCTGCTGTAAAATATTGGAATGTTAAAAAAGTATGTTCCAAAACCCCGTGGTTTTGTACTGCACACCCCATAAAAATGGTAGCCTAACCGGGGCTCTCTCTAAAAAATACAACTACATTGCTTAAAATTAAGTAAAATACATAACTATATTGCAGTTGGCGCTTGCTAATCGCTCGAAAACAAGCCTTTTTTATGTTCCAACAAATCCAAAACACCGGATTTGGAACAAGCGCCGGAACACCCCCCCGGAACAAAGTGCCTTGAAAAAGAGAAACTATGAAAGTATGGGAAGTCCAAGATACTCAGCAGCCCCGTCTGCAAGAGCCTTTGCAATATCCGGGATATGGGCGGCAATCCACTGAGCGTCCGTATAATTATCATGATAAGCAAGCTCTGCAAGGAGCGCAGGCGCCCTTGTCTTTTGCAGTTCAGGCAGTGTTTCATTGGGAATGGAAGCCGTCAGGTTTGAATTGGGATACAGCGCACCGATGCGGAGTGAGAAAATTTCAGCAGCCCTTCTGCCGCAGGCGCTGTGTGCATAATAATAGAAATCAGGTCCCCGGAGCATCCCGCTGAGACCGGAAGGAGCCGTATTAGAATGAAGGCAAAGATGCAGCCCGGCAGCAGATGCATTAGAGCGCCTGATAATATCCCGGAGTGTATCCTGCGGGTCATTCCGCACAAAATCGATCTGATAAGCACGAAGATAGGGAACCATAGCATCTGCAATCTCATTCATGTACCTTTCTTCATTTCCGATGCCGCCAGCATATACATGATGCGCCTGCAGAGAAGGACTGAGATAGATACAGGGCATAAAAAACCTCCTTTTCACTTTCTTTCATTCTGTTATGTATATGCGGCAAAAGTGTAAAAAGTTCCCCTTTTTTCATGCGGAAGCAAAGGCAAAATCTAAGGTGCGGGGATTGTAGGGTTTTTGATGGGATGATACAATAGAAACCATTGAGAATAAGTATGCGCTGCAGGGAGGAGAAGTGTTATGAATGAAAAACAGGAAATAGAGCGTTCACATAAAAGTCTTTCGGAAAACGTTTCTTTAAAAGAAGAAGCCGGTTCGCCCATAATCAGCGCCTTGGAAAACATCCATTCTGCAAGCTACTACTGCGACCTGCATACCGATACCTATCAGGTGATAAAACAGCCTGCTGAGATGGAGGCATATATTCCGCATACAGGGCAGTGTTCCCGCATCATTACAGATTATGCCGGACAATTCGTTCGGTAAAGTGACCGGGCGCTGCTGCTCACCAGGTTTACCTTAGCCTACCTGTGTGCGCATTTGAGTATGGAGAATTGGAGCATCACAGTGGAATACCGCAGGATATTCGGAAAAAGTTCCAGATGGTGCAGACTTCAGGCAATCCTATCTGATGTGGATAACGACGGAAAGCCGCACCATTTTATTCTGGCTTTTCAGGACATTGACAAAGAGAAGCGGGAGCAGGAACTGAAGGATACCTCTCTGGAACTGCTGCGGGATGCCTATTACCGTATCGGCTGTATCGACTTGGATCAGAATTCTATGATTACTATTAAACTGGAGGGTGGAACCAGCGAAGAAATCCAGCAGTGTTTCCTTGACTTTCACAGTGCAGTTGCTGACTTTTCGCAAAGCAAGATTCACAGTGAATTCAAAGATGAATTCTGCCGGATTATGGTTCCGGAAAACCTGCGTAAAACTTTCGATGGGGGAGCAGAATATTTGGATTTTGTCTACAGGAGAAAAGTCGGAAATGAATATCGCTGGGTCCGCTCAGAGCTGGTTCCTGTCGGATCCTACGGAGCCAATGACCGGCGTGTTATGTGGTATGTCAAGAATATATCGGAAGAAAAGGCGAAGGAAGCAGAACTTTCTCAGAAACTCCTGAAGGTCAATGCCCGGCTGGAACGTTCCCTGCAGACAGAAGCCCAGTACCGGCAGGCGATTTTGTCTGAAGCAGTTGTGACCTATCAGATTAATGTAACAAAGGACAGGATCGAACAGGATATTGTCAAACGTATGGACGATGGAAGACTGATTTCTTTCCTTGGACTCATCGGTCTGTCGGCCCCATGTTCCTATCAGGAGTTTTGCAGGAGATGGCAGGATCGATTTGTTACAGAAGATACAAGGCAAAGTTATGCCGGTATCAGCAGCTGCAGACAGATACAAGAAGCCTTTGCAGCAGGAAAAAAGGCAATTACGGTAGAGTGCAAAGTCCTTATAAATAAGGAAGAACGGTTTTTGCAAAAAAACATATTACTGACACAGTCTCAGCATTCCGGAGATATTCTGGGGCTGTGTTATACAAAAGATATTACAGATGTAAGGGAAAAAGAGTACCGGACCAAGCTTGCGCTGGAAGAGGCCTATGAGGCAGCCAACAGAGCCAATCAGGCAAAGTCGGAATTTTTGTCAAGGATGAGCCACGATATCCGCACGCCGATGAATGGGATTATTGGAATGGCGGCCATTGCCGGAGCATACCTGGACGACAGAGGACGTGTGAAAGACTGTCTGAATAAGATAGACGTTTCCGGAAGACACCTGCTTTCGCTTATTAATGAAGTGCTGGACATGAGCAAAATTGAATCCGGACAGATGGAGCTGACAGAAGAAGAGTTTAACCTTTCGGATCTGATTGATAATCTGCTGGATATGGTACGCCCGTCACTTCGCAAGAAGCAGCATGAGCTGAAGGTAAAAGTGGGACATATCCGACATGAACAGGTTATCGGCGACAGCCTGCGCATCCAGCAGGCCTTTGTCAATATTATGAGCAACGCTGTAAAATATACACAGGAGAAAGGGAGGCTGGCGCTTTTTATACAGGAGCTGGAAACAAACCGGCCGAATATAGGCTGTTACCAGTTTATTTTTGAAGATAATGGTATGGGAATGAATCCGGAGTTTGTAAAACGCATTTTCGATCCTTTTGCACGGTCGGAAGATGCGCTGGCAGGTAAGATACAAGGCACCGGTCTCGGCATGGCGATTACCCGCAATATTATAAAGATGATGGAAGGCGATATCCGGGTAGAAAGTGAATATGGAAAAGGCTCCCGCTTTACTGTGACTATGTATCTTAAACTGCAGGAAGAAAAAGTTTTATCATGTGATGGTTTTGAGGATCTTTCGGTTCTTGTGGCAGATGAAGATCCGGCTGTCTGTGAAAATGCATGCCGTATTTTAGAAGATCTGGGTATGAAGGGAAAAGCAGCTGTCACAGGGAAGGAGGCTGTGGATGAAGTGGTGCAGTCTCATGAAAAGGGAGAAGACTTTTTTGCAGTCATTTTGAGCTGGGAGATGCTCGGTATGAGAGGCATTGACGCTGCACAGGCCATTAAGCAACAGTTGGGAGAAGCGGCTCCTGTTATCATTTTTTCCGCATATGACTGGTCGGCCATTGAACTGGAAGCGAGAGCGGCCGGTATAACGGAGTTTATCAGCAAGCCTCTTTTTCAGTTTCGGCTGGCTCGTCTGTTCCGGAGTTTAATCAGTGAAGAGGAGGACAGGGAGCCCAAAATTTCGGAAAGCCTGCTGCAGGGTCACAATTTTAAGGGGAAACGCATTCTGCTGGCAGAAGATAACGAATTGAACCGAGAAATTGCTACAGAGATTCTGCAGACAGCAGGGCTTGTTATTGAACAGGCCCAAAATGGAAAAGAAGCAGTGGAGCGTATTTCTGAAAGCCCGGAAGGCTATTACGATCTGGTGTTTATGGATATTCAGATGCCTGTAATGAACGGTTATGAAGCAACCGGAGCCATTCGATCTCTAGACCGGAAAGATGCAGAAAGGCTGCCTATCGTTGCTATGACTGCCGATGCCTTTGCTGAAGATGTGCAGAATGCAAGAAATGCAGGAATGAATGAACATATTGCCAAACCTTTGGATCTGAAGCATCTGAGCGAAATACTTAGACGGTGGCTGTAAGGAGGCGGCAGCATAAAACGAAAAGGATACGATATACGAAACACATGCATAAACTTGCAAACCTCTGAATTATATGATAAAATAATAGGGTTACCATTTGTGTATGATTATAAATGAAATATTTTACGGGAAGTAGGGAAAAAGAAAGAATGACAGAAAGACAAAAGATTATCAATATAGCGGTGATCGCCCATGTAGATGCGGGGAAATCTACACTGGTTGATGCATTTCTCAATCAGAGCGGCGTTTTCAGAGCCAATGAGGAAGTTGTAGACTGCGTCATGGACAGCGATGATATCGAACGGGAGAGAGGCATAACTATTTATTCAAAAAATTGTTCAGTTATGCATAATGATGTGAAGATCAACATTGTAGATACACCGGGTCATGCGGATTTTTCTTCTGAAGTGGAACGAATTATGAAAACAGTAGATACTGTAATCCTCCTTGTAGATTCCAGCGAAGGACCGATGCCACAGACACGTTTTGTATTGAAAAAATCCCTGGAGCAGGGAATTAACCCGATTCTTTTGATTAATAAGATTGATAAAAAGGATGCTAGGATTGAAGAAGTTGTAGATGAAGTCTATGAACTGTTCATGGATCTGGAAGCAAATGATGAACAGCTGGATTTTCCGATCCTTTACGGGATTGCAAGACAGGGAATTGTGGTATACGATCCAAAAGATGCTGAGGGTATACAAGTGGGAACGGAGAACCACAAAGCAAAGAAGAGCGCTACCGGTATGAACGGTCTGGATATTTCGCCGCTGTTTGACACCATTATCAAGCATGTGGAACCTTATCCGGATCTGACAGAGGAACCGCTGCAGCTGCAGATTTCCACACTGGCCTATGACGACTATATCGGCAGACTGGGGATTGGGCGCATTACCAAGGGGAGCATCAGAGAAGGACAGACTGTTGCACTGGCAAAGGCAGACGGCAGCATTGTACAGAGAAAGATTAATCAGGTTTTTATCTACAGAGGACTGAAGCGTATGGCTGTTGAAGAGGCACAAGCGGGAGATATTGTAGTGGTATCGGGCATTGCAGACATTTCTATTGGGGAGACCATCTGCGATGACAAGGATCCGCAGCCCATGGAAATGATTTACATCGAAGAACCGACCCTGTCTATGAATTTCATGGTCAACAAAAGTCCTTTTGCAGGAAAGGTAGGAAAGTTTGTGACCTCCCGCCATATAAAAGAACGGCTGGACAAAGAACTGGAAGTCAATGTAGGGCTGATGGTGGAAGAAACGGATTCTACCGACAGCTTTAAAGTTTCCGGAAGAGGGGAACTGCATCTTTCCATACTTATTGAAAATATGAGAAGGGAAGGGTACGAACTGGCTGTATCCAAACCGGAAGTTATTATGAGACGGGATGAGCACGGCAAAGTGCTGGAACCTATGGAAGAAGTGATTCTTTCTGTTCCGGATGCATATTCGGGAGCTGTTATCTCTAAACTGAATCTGCGAAAAGGTATGATGAAGGAGATGCATGCAGAGAACGGGTTTACCCGAATGGAATTTACTGTTCCTACACGGGGACTTCTGGGATATCGTACAGAATTTATCAATGATACAAGAGGCGAAGGCACGATGGTTCGCAGGTTCGACGGTTTTGATGAATATAAAGGAGAGATTCCGCAGAGAACCAACGGGGTGGCAATTGCCCAGGAAGAGGGGGTCGCAACACCGTATGCGCTCTTTAGCATCAGCGAACGGGTGCAGATGTTCATTGAGCCGGGAACCAGAGTTTATGAAGGCATGATTATCGGAATGAACAGCAGGAGCGATGATATGGTGGTGAATCCGTGCCGTGCAAAGAAGGCGACTAACATGCGTGCGGCAGGAAGCGATGACAATATCAAACTGGCGCCTGCAAGAACGTTTACTTTAGAAGAGGCTCTTGAATTCATTGACGATGATGAACTGGTGGAAATCGTCCCGGATGATATCCGGCTTCGGAAAAAGCTTCTGAAAGAGCTGGAGAGAAGAAGGAGCGGGAGAAAGATTGATTAGGTGGCAGTTATGTTGAGCGGCTTTGATATTTCAGATAAAACCATTGAGCAGGTTCTGAATATTGGTGTATCTCTGCTGATTCTGATAATCGGATGGATTATTATTCGGCTGATTCTGCGGATTGCAAGAAAAACACTGGAACGATCGGCACTTGACCCTGTGCTGTACCGTTTCATACTCAAAATCCTGAAAATCGGTCTGTGGATTGTGTTGATTCTGACCATTATGGAGCGATTCGGATTTCGTATGAACAGCCTGATTACTGTACTGGCTGCTGCAGGAGCGGCCATTGCACTGGCATTAAAAGACAGTCTGGCAAACGTGGCGGGCGGCATTATGATTTTAATCAATAAACCTTTTGCTCATGAGGATTATATAGATATAAACGGGATAACAGGAAAGGTGCAGGATATCGACCTTTTTGTAACCCATCTGAATACATATGACAACAAAGTCATTACCATTCCCAATGGAATGGTCAATACGTCCATACTCATCAACTATACGAAAGAAAACAAGCGGCGTGTGGACTGCTGCTTCGGAATCGGATATCATGATGATATCGGACAGGCAAAAGATATACTGGCAGCGATTGCCCAGAGCAATCCGGCTATATATAAAGATCCGCCTCCTATTATAGGAGTTGCAGGACAAAACGACAACTGCATATCCATTGATTTGAAGGTCTGGTGTGAAACGGAAGATTACTGGGATGTAAAGTACTTTTTGGAAGAGCATGTGAAACTGGCTTTTGATCAGGCAGGTATCACCATTCCTTTCCCGCAGATGGATGTGCACATTAGAGGGAAAGACATTTAATAGTAGCGGGAAACCGCAGAAAATGGTAAAATTTAAGGATAAGCAAAGAAAGGAGACTCCGAATATGGAAAACAAAAAATTTAAGAGAGTGTTAGTGGCGAACCGAGGAGAAATCGCCATTCGAATATTCAGAGCCTGCAAAGAACTGGGGATCCGAAGTGTAGCGATTTATTCAGAAGAAGATAAGAACTCGCTGTTTCGGACAAAGGCAGATGAATCCTACCGGGTAGGAAAAGGAAAATCGCCGGTAGATGCCTACCTGGCCATTGATGAGATCATAGAACTGGCAAAAGCCAAAGGGGTAGATGCCATTCATCCGGGATATGGATTTCTGTCAGAGAATGTAGAGTTTGCAAAAGCTTGTGAAGAGGAAGGAATTGCCTTCATCGGGCCTACTTACGAAATGATGGAGAACCTGGGAGACAAAATCCAGTCCAAGATTGTAGCAAACAAAGTAGGCGTGCCAACCATTCCGGGAGTGGAAGAAGCCATTCAGACAGAAGAAGAGGCAGTGAAATATGCGAAGGTTTGCGGCTATCCGGTTATGCTGAAAGCAGCAGCAGGAGGAGGCGGCCGCGGCATGCGTATTGTAAGAACACCGGAAGAGCTGCTGCCGCAGTTCCGCAGTGCCAAGAGTGAAGCGAAAAAAGCCTTCGGTATTGATGACATTTTTATAGAAAAATACCTGGAGAGGCCAAAGCACATTGAAGTGCAGGTGCTGGGAGACAATTACGGAAACCTGGTACATCTGTACGAAAGAGACTGTTCCATTCAGAGAAGACATCAGAAGGTGGTAGAATTCACACCGGCAATCTGCATCACACAGCAGCAGAGAGAACGGATCTGTGCAGATGCACTGAAGATTGCAGGGGCAGTCAACTACAGAAGTGCCGGAACTGTAGAGTTTCTGGTAGACAAAAACGGGGATCATTATTTTATTGAAATGAATCCGAGAATCCAGGTGGAACATACGGTAACAGAAATGACCACAGGAATCGACATCGTGCAGTCTCAGATTCTCATTGCGCAGGGTCACGCGCTGAATTCCGATGAAGTGAACATCAAAGGTCAGGAAGATGTGAAACCGAGAGGCTACGCCATCCAGTGCCGTGTAACAACAGAAGATCCGATCAACGGATTCGCACCGGATACAGGAGTAATCAGCATGTACCGCAGTGCGGCAGGATTTGGAATCCGACTGGATGGAGGAAATGCATTCACCGATTCCACCATTTCCCCATACTATGACAGTCTTCTGGTAAAGGTGACATCCTGGGCAAGAAGCTTTGACGATGCGGCAAACAAAGTAGCAAGAGCCCTGCAGGAGACAAGAATCAAAGGGGTAAAAACCAATGCAACCTTCCTGCTCAATGTACTGAACCATCCGACATTCCGTTCCGGAAACTGCGATACCGGATTCATTGCTGATAATCCGGAACTGCTCAATGTACGGGCAAGACAGGACAAAGAACTGAAAGTACTTACTTATCTGGGAGAAAAATATGTCAACCAGACAAAGGGAATCAAGCCGGAATTCGATGTGCCGGTATTCCCAAGAATCAAGCAGGATGTTATTGACGGTTTGTCGGGAACCAAGCAGATTCTGGACGAAAAAGGACCGGAAGGACTGGTGAAGTGGATTCTGGAACAGAAGAAGCTGCTGCTGACAGATACCACCATGCGGGATGCGCAGCAGTCACTGATGGCTACCCGTGTGCGTACTGTGGATATGGAAAAAATCGCACCGGCAGTAGCTTATTACGGAAAAGACCTGTTTTCTCTGGAAATGTGGGGAGGTGCTACCTTTGACACGTCCTACCGGTTCCTGAAGGAATCTCCATGGGAACGTCTGGACACACTGCGGAAAAAGATGCCGAACATCTTGTTCCAGATGCTCATTCGGGGAGCCAACGGCGTAGGATACAAGAACTATCCTGACAACGTTATCCGCCGTTTCGTAAAAGAGTCTGCAAATTCCGGGATTGATATTTTCCGTATCTTCGATTCCCTCAATTGGATTGAAGGGATGGAAGTGGCACTGGACGAAGTGCTGAACCAGGGCAAAGTGGCGGAAGCCTGCATTTGCTATACAGGAGATATCCTGGATGACAGAAAAGAAAAATACAATCTGAGCTACTATGTGAAGATGGCAAAAGAACTGGAAAAGAGAGGGTCTCATATACTGGGCATCAAAGACATGTCCGGACTCATCAAACCGATGGCAGCAAGAAAGCTGATTGATGCACTGAAACAGGAGATCCAGATTCCGATTCACCTGCATACCCACGATACCAGCGGAAACGGTATTGCCACCATCCTGATGGCAGCCAGCGCAGGAGTGGACATTGCGGACGCAGCATTCAACAGCATGTCGGGACTGACCAGCCAGCCGGCCCTCAACTCCGTAGTGGCAGCAGTGGAAAATACAGAGCGTGAGACCGGAATAGACCCGGATGGCATCCAGAAAATTTCTGATTACTGGGCAGCCGTAAGACCGGTATATAAGAGTTTTGAGTCTGAACTTCTGGCAAGCTCAGCGGAAATCTATAAATATGAGATTCCGGGAGGCCAGTATTCCAATCTGAAACCGCAGGTGGAAAGCTTCGGACTGGGATATAAATTTGAAGAAGTAAAAGACATGTACAAACAGGTCAACGAAATGCTGGGAGATATTGTGAAGGTAACGCCGTCCTCCAAAGCAGTGGGCGATATGGCCATCTTCATGGTACAGAATGAACTGACGCCGGAAAACATCTATGAAAAGGCAAAAGACATTGACTTCCCGGATTCCATCGTATCTTATTTTGAAGGGATGATGGGGCAGCCGGAAGGAGGCTTCCCGGAAAAACTGCAGAAGCTGGTGCTCAAAGATAAAGAGCCGATTACATGCAGACCGGGAGAACTGCTGCCGCCGGAAGATTTTGACGCCATCAAGAAGAAACTGCAGGATGACATGGGACTGGAAGGAACAGAACGTGAGGCACTGAGTTATGCCCTGTATCCGAAAGTATTTGAAGACTTTGTTCAGAGTCTGAAGAAGGAAGGAAACTTCCGCCTCATGGGAAGCGATATCTTCTTCCACGGACTGGCAGAAGGAGAAACCTGCGAAGTGAAGATTGCCGAAGGAAAAGAACTGGTAATCAAACTGGTCAATGTACGGGAAGCGGATGAAGAAGGCTTCCGTGATATGGTCTTTGAAGTAAACGGCAACCGCGGCGTAGTACGGATTAAAGATAAGGATGCCAGCATTGCATCTGTATCTTCTCAGATTCTGTATGCAGATGCAGAAGACCCGTCAGAGATTGGAGCCAACATCCCGGGTAACATCCTGAAGGTGCTGGTAAAAGAAGGGGATGAAGTAGAAGAAAAGCAGCCGATTGCTGTCATTGAAGCCATGAAGATGGAAACCAATATTCTGTCACCGGTGAAAGGATGCGTCGACAAAGTCTACGTAAAAGAAGGACAGCAGGTCAAGGCGGGCGAACTGGTGGCAAAACTCAAATAGCCGCAGGCGATAGGAAGCAAAGGAGTTTGTTATGGGAAACGGTGTAATCGGAAAGTTTATTTACTTTTGGATCTTTCTGCTGGGAGGCCTGCTTGCAGCCCGTCTCTTTGGAATCGCAGATACTGCAAAAAATATGATTTTGCTCAGTATTGCCCTGGCAGTTGTCTACGTGGTGTGGAATGTCCTGCGGGCAAAAGGAAGGCAGAATGCAGCAACGCAAAAATCGCAGCCTCATACATCGCAGCCCCGAAACAAGCACAAAAAAAAGAAAAAATAAAACCAAATCAGGAAAGAGCACATCTGAAAGGGATGTGCTCTTTTTCTGTGTAGAGAAAATGTGTATGATATTTTTTCCCCCGGAGAAACTAAGGAGAGAATGAGCAGGGGAGAGCAATATGAACAGATATCAGGAATTTTTAGATGAAATACGCAGGAAACTGCCGCTGGGCGAAAGCTTTGATGTGTTGGAGCGAGATCTTTCCATTGGGGGAAGAGATACAAAGATGTTTTTTGTAGATGGGCTGACGCAGGGACCTGTAGTCCAGCTTGTCATGTCTTTTTTACTGGCGATTCCGCCGGAAGCGATGGTGAGAGCAGGAGATGCCAGGAATTTTATTAAATACAATATGCCTTATTTAGATACGCTGACAGAACCGGATGTCGATAAGGCACTGAAGCATATGTATTCCGGACTGCTTCCTGTTTTGATTGACGGGTATGATGAGATTATCATTATTGACATCCGGGAATATCCGTCTCGTTCCGTGGAGGAACCGTCAAAGGAAAAGTCCCTCCGGGGGGCAAAAGATGGATTTACAGAGACACTGATGACCAATGTGGCACTGATTCGCAGGCGGCTTCGGGATAACGATCTGATTTTTAAAGCTTTTGTTGTGGGAAAGACAAGCAAGACGGATGTGAGTCTTGCATATATGCGGGGAAAGGCCGATGCGCAGCTGATTGATAAGTTGTCCGCTTATTTGAACTCCTTGGATCTGGATACGACGACTGTGGGGGAACAGACCATCGTTGAGGCGCTGATTCAAAAGCAGAAACGAAAAAACTGGTTCAACCCTTTTCCGAAAGTGCGGTACACTCAGCGGCCGGATGTGGTGTCTGCCCATATAGCGGAAGGCAAAATCGGAATCATTATCGACAACTCGCCCACGGTTATTCTGATTCCTGCGGGAATCTTTGACTTTGTGCAGGATGTGGATGATTATTATTTTCCCATTCTTACAGGAAACTACTTCCGTATGCTGCGCATTGCAAATGCCCTTTTAATTTTATTTCTAACGCCGGTTTATCTGCTGGTGGGGCAGGGGGATATTCCGGTTCCCATTAACATTGACTTCTTTGTGCCTGATGAGGATTTTGCCATTTCTCTGTTCTGGCAGTTTATTCTGCTGGAGCTGGCCATTGACGGTCTGAAGCTGGCATCGCTTAATACACCGGAGTCTTTGGGTATGTCTCTGTCTGTCATCGGAGCGCTTATTCTGGGTGAGTTTTCCATTACAGCCGGATGGTTTATCCCTCAGACTATTTTGTGTATGGCGGTGGTTGCACTGGCCAGCTTTACGCAGCCAAGCATTGAACTGGGCTATGCTGTCAAATTTGTAAGGATTCTGATTTTGACAGGCGCAGCAGTCTATGGGATCTGGGGTGCAGTGATTGCAACGGTTCTGGGGTTTTTATGGGCAGCGGCAACGAAAACGATCGGCGGTACCAGTTATTTGTATCCGCTGGTGCCTTTCCGAAAAAAAGCTTTGAAAAAACTTATGTTTCGTACAAGACAGTAGTTGGTTCTCAGAGAAGAAGATCCTTTCGATTGCAAAATAAAGGGCTGGCCTATATAATAGGATTCAGGAGACTGGCGAAAGGAGTATCGTAGCATGAAAATCAAGCTGATTTGTTTTACGCAAAAGGGGTCCGAAACCTGCAATAAAATCATAAGAGGTCTTAAAGGGCATGTCTGCAGGGGGTATGAGAAGGGTACATTTCCGCATCAGCCCGGTCTTGTGCAGGTATCAGCAGGGCTTTCCGCCTGGACAGAAGAAGGATTTTCATCAGAAGATGCACTGGTTTTTATTGGAGCGACGGGGATTGCAGTACGGGCGATTGCACCGTGGATCAAAAGTAAGACGGAAGATCCTGCATGTCTTGTGGTAGATGAGCAGGGAAACTATGTGATTCCGCTGCTGTCGGGGCACATTGGAGGAGCAAATGAGCTGGCAGAAGAGATAGCGGCAGTTCTGGAAGCGGTTCCTGTTATTACAACTGCTACGGATTTGAATCATTTGTTTGCTGTGGATCAGTGGGCGAAAAAGCAGGGATTTTGGATCAGCAGCATGAAAATGGCAAAGCAGGTGTCTGCACAGCTGCTGCAGGGGAAAAAGATAGGCGTGATAAGTGAATTTCCTGTAAAAGGGACGCTTCCCGCAGGCTTAATCATGGGAGATGGGCAGGAGACTGCCATTGAGATATCCTTTCGCAGAGAAGTTCCAAAGGAGGGCAGGCTTTTGCTGATTCCCAGATGTATTGCTTTGGGCATAGGCTGCAGAAAAGGGATAGATGCAGAAGCTGTGAAGGCTGCAGTGGAACAGACTTTGGAGCGCTTTGGTATTTCTCAAAAGGCAGTGAAGTGTGCAGCGTCCATTGATTTGAAAGAAAAGGAAGCAGGTCTGCTTCAGTTTTGCAGGGAATGGGAGATTCCTTTCCGAGTTTTTTCGGCCGGGCAGCTGGCACAGGTGAAGGGATCTTTTACGCCGTCTGCTTTTGTTAATACAGTGACAGGTGTGGATAATGTATGTGAGCGGGCAGCGGCAGCAGCAAGCGGCGGAGGGCGCATTCTTGTGAAAAAGCAGGCGCAGGATGGTGTGACAGTTGCAGCTGCTGTGGAGGAAATACAGATTTCCTTTTCAGAAAAGAATTATAGTTTCTGTGCTGCTGATGATGCAGCTTGTCTTATCCTTTGTGCTGAGCAAAAATGTGAAGAAAGAGTCGGGCGATGAACTTCGCCCGGCTTATTTTATATCCGGTGCATAATTTACACCCAAAATAACATTAAATAACTTCAGGTAATATGCGCTCAGATCGAAGTCTCCGTTAGATGCAGCCCAGGTAATGGTTACACCTCGGAAAGCATTGTAAAGAGCAAAAGCCAGATCCCAGGCTTTGGAAGTACTGGAAATTTCACTGGAATTTTGTGCATTTTCTATGATTTGCACAGCGGTACTGAAAGTATAGGCGCTCTGAGGGTATTGACCTTCTTCTCCTATTTTAAATTCACTTATATAGAGCTGCATAGTAAGATCGGGTCCCATATCTATAGCGTTCCGGCTGTATGTGTTCATAATTTCCCAGAGAATCCCCACATTACTTTTTTGGTTAACCATAGCAGAAATAAGTTGTTCGGCCTTCATTCCCATTGAGTCGGTAACACCGCTGATAAGTTGATCCTTGGATTTATAATGATAGTAAAAAGCTCGCTTGGTAATTCCGGAGGCTTCACAGATTTGCATGATGGTAACATTATTGTAACCATGTTCCTTAAAAAGTTTTATTGCTTCGTCACGGATTTTTTCTTTAGTATTTACCTTGTAGGTTCTATTCATCTTTTAATACATCCTCCATAAGTCTATGAAAACTCGATGTTATCACAATATGCTAAACATCTGTTTAGGGCTATTATAACAAAAGAAATAAGATATCGCCAGTTGTTAAAAATTTATCGTTATAAGATTGACAAGATTACATGCGTATGATACTATTAACACAAATGTTACCTGGGTATAATAAAATGTTACTTATTATGAATATGGTGTAAACGATTGCTCAACTGCAGTCAGACATATTCATATCTCAGCAATTAGAATTAGAAGAGGAAGTGTAAAAAAATGAAGCTATTTGAAGAGTTTAAGGTTGGTAACCTGACACTGAAAAACCGTGTTGTTTTGGCACCTATGGGCAATACGACAGATACAAGCAACAGTTTCAATATGCGTGATATTCATTATTTTGAGGAACGTGCGAAAGGAGGTTGCGGTCTTATCCTCACCGGGGCAGTTATGGCCAGTGAAGCATTTGAACCTGCTTCATGTCAGAAGCTTACTGGCAATAAAGACGTTTATATGCTCCATACTCTTGCAGAGCGCGTTCATTTCTATGGCGCAAAGTTTGGGATTCAGCTTTCACCGGGAATAGGCCGTATGAATTGGATTGATCCGCATACGCCTCCCTATTCATCAAGTCCGGTTCCTAATTATTACAATCCCGAGCTTATCTGTCGTGAGATGCCTGTGGAAGGAATTAAAGCACTGATAAAATCTGTAGGGGAAAGTGCTAAGCTTGCTAAGGATGCCGGAGTGGATATCATAGAAGTTCATGCATATGGCGGCTATCTCATTGACCAGTTTTCGTCAGCAAAGTGGAACCATCGCACCGATGAGTATGGCGGCAGTTTTGAAAACCGTACCCGTTTTCTCTTTGAGATACTTGAAGAGATTCGCAGAGCCTGTGGCCCGGACTATCCGATTGCGGTTAAGATGACTCTTGACAGTGTGGATGACGAAGAACGTCCTATAGAAGAGGGGCTCGCTATCGCCAGGCGACTTGCTGAGTTCCCTGTTGATCTGATACATATCGGACGAGGTTCGTACTCATGTCGCTGGAGAATGGTAAGCAGCATATACCAGCCTGAAGGCTTCGATCTGGAAGCGGCACGTATGGTTCGAGAGGTGATTGGTGACGTACCCCTTATGGCTCATGGAAAGCTTAACCATGCTGATGTATCCGAATCCGCCCTCAAAAAAGGTGATGTAGATCTTATCGCTATAGGACATGGCCTGATTGCTGATCCTCACTGGGCGAATAAGGTTAAGACCGGCAAGATTGATGAAATTAACACATGTATCGGCTGCGGAGAATGTCACTTTAATGCGATGAAGGGATGGGCACGTCCCTGTGCAGTAAATCCTCTTTGTCTCCACGAAAAAGATTTTGAATTTCTGCCGGCAGATAGGGATATGACTATATTGGTAATCGGAGCTGGTCCGGGGGGAATGAAAGCTGCTGCCACTGCAGCTGAAAGAGGATTTAATGTTATTCTTTGTGAAAAGAATAACTATATGGGCGGTAATTTATATGCTGCCGGTACTCCACGATTTAAGCATGATATACTTGATCAGGTGAATTATCTTATTCGCCAGGTGTATAAATTTGGAGTGGATGTTCGTTTGGGTCAAGCGGTTACGCTTGATGATGTAAAGAGAATGAATCCGGACTATGTTGTGGTTGCCTCTGGGGCTGATCCTGTAATAATCAGAGTCCCCGGCTATGATAATCCCAATGTAAGCACTGCTGTAGATGTTCTTACAGGTAAGGCGCAGGTTGGCAGACGCGTTGCGATTATCGGCGGCGGGGAAGTAGGATGTGAACTGAGTACTGAACTGAGCATGCAGGGCAGGGAGGTTACTGTCATTGAGGCTCTTGATGATATTCTGAAAAATTCCCATAATTTTGTTGCTAACAATCAGAATCTTCGTTACCTCGTTGATCACTCCGATACGAAGATCATGACAGGGACAAAACTCACTGAGATTCTTGATGAAGGTGTTATGGTGGAACGTGATGGGAAAACTGAGAAACTGGAGTTTGATTCTGTTGTGTTTGCTGCAGGATTCAGAGCCAGTCATGACCTTTATGAAAGCATAAAAAAGGCCGGATTTGAATGTGTCCAGGTAGGCGATAATATTAAGCCCGGCAAGGTAATCAATGCGATTCATGAGGGGTATCATTATATGCGTGTTCTTTAACATAATAGTTGTAAGTAAAAATCTGAATGCTTCTGCAGGCGGCGGCTGTCTGCAGAGGCAGGGAAGCAGAAAGGAGAGAGAAATATTTATGTCTACTTCCAATTTGTCCAAGTCCGGCAGAACGATTAATGATGATCAAGACGTTATCGTATATATTGACCCTAAAAAGCGAGCAATAGTTACGATTGCTCTGTTAGTGGGATTTTTCGGTATTCACTTTTATATGCGTGCTTTCAGTATGTGCACATCTTATATTATGGCTGACTGGAATGCCGGCGAGTACTACTCTGCGGGTAAAGCGCTGCAGACAGCAATTATGGTTGTTGCCACATCGGTATCGGCATATCTGATTCCTAACTGGGGAATCAAAAAGATTATGGGAGGTTCGCTGGTTATTGTTATTCTGTGTGATATAGGTACATTACTGGCACCTAATCTGGGTGTGTTCTTAGCCTGTGTTATGCTGCAGGGTATCGGCAATGCCGGGTTGATCAGTAATATGATAAGCCTGATGAACAAAATCTGGCCGCCGTCAAAGCGTGCGATGTGGCTGTCCACACTTGGAGCAACTCAGGGAATAGCAGCATTAGTGGTTCCTACGCTTGCGGGTTTGATGATTGACGCTTTTGGCTGGCAGAGCGTTTATTATCTCATGATAGGCATCCAGATCATCGGATTGATTCTGACACTGATCGTTACACCGTCTGATACTCGTCAGAGAAACTACCTTCCGAAAAAATTCGATGCGATCGGAACCATTGTGTTCGTTATCTGGGTATGCTGCTGTGTCCTTGCATGCAATTTCGGAAATACCTGGGGCTGGTCAAATCCGAGTATTATAGCTATGCTTGCAGTTACTGTGATTGGTATTATCGTATTCATCGTATACGAATATAAGCACAGTGAAACGGCCATTTTCCCTGTGAAACTCTTTAAAGATAATATTAACTGTACCTGGATATTTATTCAGTCTTTTGCATCTTGTGTTGTTTGCATGGGTCAGTTTGTGTTCCTGATTTACTATATGCAGGCCATTATGGGAACGTCAGCTACTGTATCTGCTCTGCCGTTTACCGTATTTTCCATAGGCACACTGGTAATGCCGACAGTCTATGCGGCTATCTATAAGAAGACCGGCAAATTGAAAGCATTACTGACTGTGACTATGATTTTAGTAACACTGAATGCATTACTTTATGGAATTGTTCTTTCCCCTGCCTGCAGTATGGGACTTATTTTCCTGATTTCTGTAATCGGAGGGTTAGGTCATGCATCTTGCGTCAATCTCTGCTACAGTGCAGCTGAAGCATATATGCCCGAAAGCAGAATATCTGATGGAAATCAGGTGGCTTATATTGCAATCTGCCTGGCAGGTTCTGTAGGGCTTGCTGTTTTACAGGCTATCGCCAATGTGGTTTCTTCCGATCAGATCGCATCCGGAGTTGAAGAACTTGCTGCCAGAAGCGCAGGATACGCTACTGCATTTATAGTAGCGACAATGTTTGGCGTAATCGGTATTATTGCTTCACTGCTTCTCAATAAGAAAATCAAGGAGAGAGGCGATATTACCGTTGAAAACGTCTGAGCTGTCAGAGTAAAGAAGTACGCAATAAAAAACACTTAGTTAGATGAGAGGTATAATATGTCAAATAAGAAATATGGAATCGTCACAGGTGCATCCCGGGGATTAGGTGCGGCAATTGCTGAAGAACTGGCTCGTGAAGGCTACAATCTTGTGATCACTTATTCAGGCCAGAAGGCAAAAGCAGAGGGAGTTAAGGGAAATCTGGAGAAGACTTACGGTGTAAACATAGAAATCTATAAGCTCTCTGTTCAACATGAAGATGAAGTAGCAGCTTTTCGCAAGTGGGCAGAAGAAAAGATGGGCACGGATCTGGCCGTACTGGTCAATAATGCAGGGACTTACTGCAATGTACCTGCTGATGAAATTGAACCCGCTTTGTTCTGTGATATTATTGATGTGAATGTTAAGGGAACCTTCTTTATGTGCCGATACTTCGCAGACCTTATGAAAGCCAATCATTTTGGAAAGATAATCAATCTCTGCTCTGCGGTGGGCTTACGTGCAGCACCGGGCTCTGTGGCATATGCAGGCAGCAAGTTTGCTGTTCGCGGTATGACGCAGGCTATGGCAATTGACCTTGGAAAATACAACATACAGGTCAACGCTATTGCACCGGGATCTCATAAGACGGATATGTATTATGATGCATATAAGATTGATCCGGAACTCATGGATGCTCGTACTAAGCAGTGTCCGCTTCAGCGTGCAGGAGAAGTTTCTGAAATGTGGTACGTTGTACGTTATTTCATGGAATCTGATTTCATAACAGGTCAGGTTGTGTCGCCTAATGGCGGTACAACTATGGTTTAATCGATCTATACTGTGTAATGTATGCCGGGCAGCCGTACCGGCTGCCCGGCTTTAGCAATGGAGAAAAAACATGGAATATATTAGTATGATAATCGGTTTGGCGATTGTTGTTATTCTGATGGTTAGAAGCTGGAACCCGGTAATAATCGGTCTCGCTGCAGCTGCTGCAGTTATATTCCTGAATGGATTGCCGTATGGGGATACGATGACCAACGTATTTTTTCCGTCATTTGCCAAAATGTTCGAATCACTGTTTCCGATTATATTCTCAGGCAGTCTTATTGCAGAAACTTATAAACGCTCCGGTGCAGTAGTGGTCATAGCGGATAAGCTTTGTAATTTTATGTTCAGCGAAGGGCTTTCACCTGTTAAAATGTATGTCATGGCAGTACTCTCAATGATTGTTGTTTCAGGGATTATATGCTATTGCGGTATGAATTCACTGGTCATGCTGATGACGATGTATCCTATTGCCCTGCGTATAATGGAACGGGCGGATATCCCTAAGAAATTTATAATGGGCATACTCTCAGGGGGAGTCTACACCTTTGCAATGAGTGCGCCGGGTTCAGCTGAAGTTGTAAATAATCTGGCGATGCAGGCTCTTGGAACCCCGTCATATGCCGGACTTTGCGGCGGGATTTTTGCAGCAGTTGTAGAAATTACTGTTATGACGACTGTCATGACTGTAATGATAAAACGGGAAGTAGCTAAAGGCAAGCATTTCGAGTACAGCCCGATGGACCGGGATTACTCCTTTGATGTCGGAAGTGCTAAACCGAACTTGTTTATGGCATTACTGCCGCTGCTGATTCTGATTATACTTTTCAACTTCTTTGGCGTCAGTATATTTTCTGCAACTATGATAGCCTGGCTGTTGTCTGTAGTGCTGTTTTTCAGACATATAGAAGGAGGCAGGGGAGTTTTGGAATGCTGTACAGATGGCGGAAAAAGTGCCTTCGGCCCTGTAAGCTCTGTAGGCGCAATGGTTGGATTCACATCAGTAGTTCAAACTCTCCCGGCCTTTCAGAGGCTCCTGGACAGCATTTTTGAAATGAATGTACCTGCGGTAGTCATACTGATACTGGCGGTTTCTCTCGTTGCGGGACTTACCGGAAGTTCATCTTCTGCAATTCGTATCGGAATACCTCTGATTGCAGAGCGATGTCAGGCTGCAGGTTTAAGTCCGGCTCTGATTCATCGTGTAAGTTGCTATGCGTGTTCGACGATAGACACATTGCCATGGTCCACAGCAATTATTATCAATTTAGGTATTGCAGATTTGAAGATGAAAGACGGCTACCCGCCTATGTTCGTGGCAACTTGTCTGGCAACGTGCTGCGGTACTGTTGCTTGTGCCGCTTTTATGTATGTTTTTCCGAATCTTCCATAATGGAAGATTTTGGGGACTTAATCCGACAGAAAAATTAAAATTTACAACTAGAACAGCTCAATCCAAGCACTTGCAACGGATTGAGCTGTTTGTTCTTGTCAAAACGAAAACCACGGGCTATGCCTGTGGTTCAGAAGAGCTTTTAGCGAT
>CAUWJW010000009.1:0-20427 GCA_963558985.1 uncultured Clostridia bacterium
AACCTGTCTTGAAGTTAAGAAAAGAACATTTTAAGCCGGAGTTTTCCATCTGGAAAAAAATCATTGAATTTTCTCTCCTGACCTCTGTACAGCAGTCAATCATGAACTTTGGAATTTTAATGATACAAGGACTCATTAACAGCTTCGGGGTAACCGTCATGGCAGCTTTTGCCGCTGCTGTAAAAATCGACGCATTTGCCTACATGCCCGCACAGGATTTCGGAAACAGCTTCTCTACTTTTATTGCTCAGAATTTCGGTGCACAGCAGGAAATACGTCTACGAAAGGCTATCCGTTCTGCATTTGCTCTGGTGCTTTGTTTCTGTCTGCTTATTTCCTGTCTCATTTGGATTTTTGCAGAGCCTCTTATGAAGATTTTTATTGATCCGGCGGAAACACAAATCATCGGCATCGGTGTGACCTATCTTCGCATCGAGGGCAGCTTTTACTGGGGAATCGGCCTTCTGTTCTTATTTTACGGCTTATATCGGGGAGTGGGCAAACCTGGGATTTCTGTGGTACTGACTGTGATTTCTCTGGGGCTGCGAGTACTGCTTGCTTATTGTTTTGCCCCTACTTTTCTGGGACTTCATGCTATCTGGTGGGCGATTCCCATCGGCTGGGTACTTGCCGATCTGACCGGTTTTGTATATTACAAGAAAAACCATTCTTCCGTTTTTTCTTTTGATAAATCCTAAAAGAAAGAAAAAAACCTCCTGCATCTGCATACACTAATGCGGGAGGTAAGATATATGAATCTGAAAAAATGGCATGCTGCCGCTATCCTTTTCACTATCATTTTCGGCACACTGAATCATTTCTTTTACCGCTGGTCCGGTCAAAACCCTTTTATCGCACCTTTTTCCGCTGTTAATGAAAGCACCTGGGAACATTTGAAATTATTGTCCACTCCTATGATTCTTTTTTCTATTGTCGAATACTTTGCATATGGGAAGCACTATGACGGCTTTACTGCAATCCGCACCCTTTCTGTCTTTACAGGCGCTTTTCTGATTACAGTTGCTTTTTACAGCTATTCGGCTATTGCAGGACAAAACATACTTTGGGCAGATATTGCCACTTTCCTTTTGGCTGTAATTGCCTCTTACATGCTAAGCTACTATCTGCTAAAACATAACAGGCTGACTTCTATGCCCGTGGAAATCGCCGCCCGCATCTTGATGGCAGCTCTGATTGTCTGCTTTCTCCTGTTTACCGCACAGCCTCCTCACATCTTTCTCTTTCAGGATCCTGTGACCGGACAGTACGGTTTATAGCTCGACAGTTTTCAACATGGTCAATGTGGCTATTCATAAGGCTTTCGCGTATTATCCACAGTTTTTCTAAAATCGTATACAATTTTATCCATATACACATGTGGATAATTGATATTTTAAAAACATTGAAATTTCAACGTTATTATCAATATTCCCATTTTAGTTATCCACAGTTTTTTTCACATTCATCGAAACATGTTGAAAAACCGGCTTTTCCGTGGATTCTTCTCCTTTTACAGACTAAATATGCAGCACAAAATCATTCTTTTTAAAAGTAAGAATCCCTTCTTTTTCAAGTTTTGACAATTCATTAGATAAGGCACTCCGGTCTACAGACAAGTAATCTGCCAGCTGCTGTCTGTTAAAGGGAATCTGAAAAGAGCAGGCTCCTGCACGAACTGCCTGAGAAGACAAATAAGATAATACTCTGTCACGAATGAGCCGCGGTGTAATATGATCAATCTTGCTTGTAAGCGTCAGATTTCTTCTCGCCAGTATGTCAATCAGATTATGAATCAGTCTGCTGTGGAAAGAACAGCCTGCCGAACAGGTCCGGATTACCCGTCCTGCTTCCAAAAATAAAATATCTGTTTTCTCCACAGCCACAACTTCTGCCATCAGCCGTTCTCTCTCTAAACAGGCGTATGTTTCACCAAATACCTGCCCCTTTTGCACATGATCTAAAATCATCTGGTTTCCCCAGACATCGTGTTTGACAATATTTACAGCTCCGGACAGCACAAGCCCCATAGAAGCGATCGTATCCCCCATATGAAAGACTGTCTCCTTTTTCTCATACGTTTTTGCAGCAGCAGAAAGACAGGATAATATACCTTCTGTTTCTTCCACATCCATACCGCAAAACAAAGGTGTTGATGAAATAAAATTATAATCCATTTTTTCTCCATTTCGTTGTAATTACAACATACATATTTACATGATTATAGTAAACTGAAACCATCAAGTCAAGAAAAGAAAACGGAGGAACGAATATGATAAGAAAAATTATTGAAATCAATGAAGATAAATGTAATGGCTGCGGTCTGTGTGCACAGGCCTGCCATGAAGGTGCCATTGGTATGATAAACGGAAAAGCAAAACTTCTTCGCGATGATTACTGTGATGGTCTGGGAGACTGTCTGCCCGCCTGCCCTGCAGGTGCAATCACCTTTGTGCAAAGGGAAGCTGCTGCCTATGATGAAGAGGCTGTGATGAAGAACAAGAACAAACAGAATGCAGATGCCACCTGCTTGAATCAGTGGCCTGTCCAGATTAAGCTGGTTCCGCTGCAGGCTCCTTATTTTGAACATGCCGACCTTCTTGTTGCTGCCGATTGCACAGCCTTTGCTTACGGTAATTTTCACGAAGCATTTATGAAAGGAAAGATCACCCTCATCGGCTGTCCGAAGCTGGATGAAGGGGATTACACAGAAAAGCTGACACAAATTCTGTCTCAAAACAATATCAAAAGTGTAACCATTGTCCGCATGGAGGTTCCCTGCTGCGGCGGTCTGACACAGGCAGTTAAAAATGCGCTGCAGGCAAGCGAAAAATTTCTGCCGTGGCAGGTTGTAACCATTTCCACAGACGGCCGCATTCTCCGGTAATCCTTTTCTTTCGCTCCCTTCTCCTCTCTTAAAACTCCTTTTTCTGCATGATTCTGACACTGCAGAAAAAAGATACAGCCATACAAACTGCGGCGGTTCCCAAACCTGCAAATCCAAGAGCTGCCGCAGAAAGCTCCTGCAGCCGCATCAGAGCCGGCTCAATCTCCGCATACTCTCTCAGAAGGAAAATCCCTCCAAAGCACAAGACAAACAGAAAAAGCAAAGCCACCCGCCCTTTTTGTGTGCCGAACCGAAACATCACAGGAATCAGTACTGCCTGCAAAAACACCATAGAGCAAAAAACTGCAATGTACAAAAGCAGCTGCTTTTCTCCTGAACAGACAAAAATAATAAGACTTCCCGCCAGGCTTGCACCCAGAGCAAAGATATACTTCTCTGCCACATACTCCAGTCTGGATGCAGGCATGGTCATAAGAAAAGCGTAGCCATTGTCCATTTCATCATAAGCTATGGTATTCAAAACCAATACACTGCTGATGGCTGTCACATAGCTGGCAAGAAAAACAGAATTCTCTGTGTTTCCTATCGCATTCACAACAATCGCAATAACTAGTATTAAGAAAAGCAGCACTCCGGATTCTCTTAATGCATAAAGATCCTTTACCAAAAATGCTTTCATTGCTTCTTCCCCCCTATCAGCATAGTTTCAACCTCATCGATCCCGCATTTCTGCACAACTGCAGACGGGAAATTTTCCTCATAAAACCGGCGTTCTTTTGTCAGACAGGCATATCCGTACTTCTCCTTTTTTACACACAAGATGTGCTCCT
Source organism: uncultured Clostridia bacterium (assembly GCA_963558985.1). Taxonomy (GTDB): domain Bacteria; phylum Bacillota; class Clostridia; order Peptostreptococcales; family Anaerovoracaceae; genus Hominibacterium. The sequence continues at coordinate 3,676 of CAUWJW010000009.1, forward strand.
GATCGATGGTCCTGTACTGTTTTTCATCCAGCTTTAGAATACCGTAATTACTGAGGATTACATCTGTTTCTTCATAAAATACGATTTTCCCCTCGTGGATCATATATAAGTCATCACACAAACCTTCCAAGTCACTGGAAATATGAGAACTGATCAAAATTCCCCGACCTTCCCTCTCCATATAGCTGCGGAGCATATCCAGTATTTCTTCCCGTGCTGTCACATCAAGTCCGGCAGTAGGTTCATCCAAAACCAGCAGCTTCGTATCATGAGAAAGGGCAGTGAGAACTTTCATTTTTGCTTTCATACCGGTAGAAAATTCCCGGATTTTTTTATCCAGAGGAAGCCTGTGCCCCCTGCAGTCTTTCAAGAAAGCTTCTTTGGAAAAGTCCGGGTAAGCGTTCCGCAATACAGCTGCCGCCTGTTTTACGGTCATATGGCCTCCAAAGCTGCTGTCAGACAAAACCACTCCAATGCGGCTTCTTATCTGCGGTCTCATGTTCTGTACCTCTTCCCCCAGTACACGAATCAATCCGGCATCTGGCTTAACCAGCCCCAGTATTGCTTTAAACATTGTACTTTTCCCTGCCCCGTTCTGTCCGATCAGTCCTGTTATACGGCCTTCCTCAAGACAAAGGGAGCAGCTGAGTTCAAATTTCCCGTAACGCTTTCTCACCTTTTGCATTTCTATCAGCATCTCTCATTCCTCCATAATCAAGTCAAACAGTTCTCTGATTTCAGCATCTGTCATACCGAACCTTCGTCCTTTTAGAATGGCCATTTCTAAATCTGATTCTACTTCTTTTCTGTGCTCTTCCTGCAAAAGCTGCGGGCTGGTACCAGCGACAAAGCTCCCTTTGCCGTGGACGGTTGTAATGAATCCCTCATGATCTAATGCATCGTATGCTTTTTTCACAGTAAGTGCACTGATTTTTAAATCTCTTGACAGAGAACGAACAGACGGGAGCATTTCCCCTTCTTTTGCAGAGCCTTCCATGATCTTACCTTTAATTTGCTCTGCAATCTGCTCATATATAGGCTGCTGCGAAGAATTGTTAATAATCAGCTTCATATTTTTCTCCTTTTGTTCGTAAACAGTATAAAACAGCATATAACAGTTGTCAAGTGTTATATGCTGTTTATCACTCTTTTTTATCCTGCAGTAATTCTTACTAAAAATCTCTTTTCTGATGAAACCGATTCTGACATCGCTTCCTACCACAATCCCATAACGTGCTGTAAAAGCAGTGACATCCCTGTGATTCCAATCCAGCAGCACATACCCAGCAAAATCGGACGTGCACCGCTTTTTACAAGTTTTACGATATCTGTATGGAATCCGATCGCACCCATTGCCATTACAATAAAGAACTTTGAAAGATCCTTCAGCGGAAGGAAAACTTCTGCCGGGACTCCTGCTGCCACGGCAACAGTTGTAATAACACTTGCCCCGATGAAAAAGAGAATGAAGAACGGAAATACCTTCTTTAAAGATACTTTTTCACCGGACTCCGACTCCGCTTTTCTTGCCCGGACAAAAGCCAGAACCAGTGTAATCGGAATAATTGCAAGTGTTCTTGTAAGTTTTACAGTCACGGCTTTATCCAGTGTCTGACTGCCCAGATTATAAATACTGTCCCATGTGGAAGCTGCTGCTGTAACAGATGATGTATCATTAACTGCAGTCCCTGCAAAAATTCCAAACGCTTCTCCCGACGTTCCGGAAAAGCCAATGGCAGTTCCCAGCGCCGGGAAAGCCAGAGCTGCTATAATATTAAACAGGAAGATAACAGAAATCGCCTGTGCGACTTCCTCATCATCTGCATGGATAACCGGTGCAGTTGCAGCAATTGCAGAACCTCCGCAAATGGAAGAGCCTACACCTATCAAGGTTGAAATATTTCCCGGGATATGCATAGCCCGATGCAGGACATAAGCAATCACTAAAGAAGTCGTAATTGTACATATAATGATGGGGAGTGACTGTTTACCTGTTTCAAAAACAATACGCAAATTCATTCCAAATCCCAAAAGGATTACAGCATACTGAAGAATTTTTTTAGATGTAAATTTGATTCCGGCTTCCAGGCCGACCTTTTTTTTAATGAACGGCGCAAGCAGCATACCTGCCAAAATAGCAAACACGGGACCTCCTATAACCGGAAACAGATTTCCTAAAATGCTGGCCGGAACTGCCAGTGCGATACATGCTAAAATGCCCGGCCCTTTTTTCTTGATAAAATTCATGATTTACCTCCTTTGCACAACTGCTGCGATCTGCCCTGATTCTCTTCCCTTCTGCCTTTCAGTTTTTCTTTTCTCTTATACTATACGGCCTTTTATCTATTTTGTAAAATTATAATAATTGATATTATCATAATTATATGTTATGGTAATGTCAAAAGAAACACGGAGGCCACCTATGCTTGATTTTCGAATGGAAACCTTTTTAGAGGTATGCAAATATATGAATTTTACACATGCTGCAGATTCTTTAAATCTGACACAACCTGCAGTATCCCAGCATATTAAATATCTGGAAAAGAAGTATGAATCTCCTTTGTTTGTAAGAGAAAAGAAAAAGCTCATTCTTACACCGGCAGGTGAACTGCTTCGCTCTACACTGGAAACCATGCGTAATGACGAAACCACCATCAAAAAACGAATGAAGGAAAGCCTTGCCCAGAAGAAGGTGCTCACCTTCGGCGTAACCATGACTGTTGGGGAATATGCCATTATACCGGCTCTTGCCCGGTTTATTAAATCCCATCCGGATACAGACTTTCACGTCCGGTATGGAAACACGCAGACGCTTTTATCCGATCTGCATGAAGGCAGCATCGATTTTGCTATTGTAGAAGGTTACTTCAAACCAGATAAGTATCATACCCATATTTATCAAACAGAAGAATATATTGCCGCAGCTTCTTCTCATCATCATTTTGCAAAACCCATACACCGGCTTAAGGATCTTACTGATGAAAGACTTCTTCTGCGGGAACCCGGATCCGGAACAAGAGCGATTCTGACAAAAGCACTTTCTTTAAAAAACATGTCTATTACAGATTTCAGTCATATCATCGAGGTTGAAAGCATCCATACAATTGTCTCTCTTTTATGCGAAGACTGCGGAATCTCTTTTCTTTATAAAGCTGCCGTGCAAAAAGAGATTGAAAACGGCACACTGCAGCAGATCCCGCTTGATGATTTTAAACTTTTTCACGATTTTGCATTTATATGGAATAAAGACAGTGTGTTTTCCAAAGAGTACCACTCTATTTTTACAGAATTGAAGCAAGAGCCTTAGCGGCTCTTTTTCTTCACTTTCCTGTTATTTTCATACCGTACTTTCCCTACAGAGATATTTTTGTACTCAATGGCTTCTCTTGGACATCTGCAGATACAGGCCATGCAGTGTGTACAGTTTTCTCCCCAGACCGGGCGTCCCTGCTTCATATGGATATTGTTAAGAACGCACCCTCTCTCACATTTTCCGCATCCAATACATGCCTCTGTTGTACGAAACCCCTTTGCCTTTACAAAAAAACGATAAAAGACTCTGTGAATCAAACTGCTTTTCAGCCGATCCATTAATGAAATTCTTGTTTCCGAAAAGGACTCTCTTCCCTTTATCAATCCTGCTGCCTCCTCGATTGCAGGATCAGCCGCATCCAGAATTTTTTCCGCTTCATCTGTTCCGGGCGCATCAAACATAGCAATGTAATTTTCCGGCATAATTACCGGGAAAACGCCCTGAAAGTGCAGATTTTTCTCTGCGCATATTTTTTGTGCATATGCCCCTGCATTGCCGATATCCTGTCCGCAGGTTATTACAAAATAGGCCTTCTGTGTTCCAAAAAAGCGGGCTGAACGGATAAAATCTCTAAAAACATGGGGAATCTGCCATCCATATACAGGGCACACAAAGACAAACGGTTTCTCAGAAGTAAACGCCGTATCTTTTTCCCCTCCACGGATCAACTGTCCTGCATCTTCTGTCTTATCCTCTGTAAGCGCTGCAATATATTCTGCTGCATATCTGCTGTTTCCTGTTCCGGAAAAATATAGGATCATTCTGCTTTTCCTCCTGCTTCGCCGCTCTCCTCTTCAAATTCTCCCCTTGCGATCCGTTCTGCCAGATTTGTGAGATATTCCCACCGCTCCATTTTTTCCAGCAGCTGCACTTCCTTTTCTTCCTTTTCCCTGGAAAGTTCAGCCAGCTTGACAAAATCAGCAGCATGCGCTGTCATTTCTTCCTCAGTTTGACTGATTTTTTCCTCTAGTTGTGCGATTTCGTCCTCGATACCCTCAAATTCCCTGGCTTCATTGTAGGTAAATTTTAATTTTTTTCGCTGAGGACGCCTTGTATCTGTGTTTTTCTTTTTGGCAGTCTTTCTTTCTGTCTCTTTCCGCTGCTGCATCCAGTCGGAATAGCCGCCTATGTAATGACCGATGCAGCCGTTTTCTTCAAAAGCAAAGGTACGTACAGTCAATCGGTCTAAAAAGTACCTGTCATGGGAGACGATGATCACTGCTCCCGGAAAGTCGTCCAGATAGTCCTCTAAAATAGTCAGCGTATCAATGTCCAGGTCATTGGTAGGTTCATCAAAGATCAGAACATTCGGTGCCTGCATGAGGATGCTCAGCAGGTACAGCCTTCTTTTCTCCCCTCCCGACAGCCGTCCGATCTGCACACTGTGCATATGGTTGGGAAATAAAAACCGCTCCAGCATCTGCGATGCGGAAAAAACGCCTTCTTTTGTCCGGATACTGTTTCCGATCTCTTCCATATATTTGATAACTCGTTTATCCGGATCCAAGGCTTCATTTTCCTGGGAAAAGTAGCCGATTTTAACAGTTTCTCCAATTTCTATGCTGCCTTTGTCCGGTGCTGTCTGCCCCATGATGATCTTCAAAAGGGTGGATTTGCCGCATCCATTGGGTCCGATAATTCCAATACGGTCGTTGCGCAGCACGGTATAGGAAAAGTCTTCAATAAGCTTCTTTGTGCCGTACGCTTTGCTGATTCCTTCGATTTCTATGATTTTTCTGCCAAGGCGGCTGCTGACTGTATCCATTTCTAAAGGGGTGCGGTCTGCTGCAGGTTTTGCGGCTTCCAGCTCCCGGAACCGCTGAATACGTCCTTTTGCTTTCGTACTGCGTGCCTGGGCACCCCGGCGAATCCATGCCAGCTCTTTTCTGTAGACAGCCTGCCTTTTTCTCTCAGAGGCTTCTTCCATATCTTCTCTCTGGGTCTTCATCTCCAGGTAATAATCGTAATTCCCCTCATACTGAAAAAGCTTTCCTTTTTGGATTTCTGCAATTTTATTAGTCACGCGATCGAGAAAATATCTGTCATGGGTAATCATAAAAAGCGCACCTTTGTAGGATTGCAGAAATTTCTCCATCCATTCGATGATGTCGCTGTCCATATGGTTGGTAGGCTCATCCAAAATTAAAAGGTTGGTATCCTGAGCCAGGACAGCTGCCATAGCCACTCTTTTTCTCTGGCCGCCGGACAGTTCTTCCATTTTCATCTCCATCCGGTTTTCCAGCCCCAGTTTTCCCAGCATGGCTTTACACTTGTATTCTTCTACATTGCCGCCTGCTTTGCGTATATATTCCATCGCCTGATGAAGCACGCAAGTCTTAGGATCATAATACGGATTTTGCGGCAGATAACCTGCTTTTAACTCCCTGGATCTGATGATTGTCCCGCCCTCCGGCTCAATTTCTCCTGCAATCATTTTTAAAAGAGTAGATTTGCCTGTTCCGTTGACGCCTACCAGTCCGATTTTATCTGTTTCATGAATGCTCATACTGACATCTGTAATGAGCGGTTTTTCTGTATAGCTTTTTTTTAAATTCTCACATGTAAGTAAGACCATTTTATGCCCCTTTCTTTTCCTTGGTGTTAAGAACGACGCTTTTTATTTTTTCCGGCTCAAAGAAAGTTGCTTTTAGTATCATGCGATATGGAAAGGTCTGGTCTTTACCATTCAAGTAAAATATGTTTTCTCCCTTTTTTAAAAATATACCATTTGTAAGCCATGTGTCTTCGTAATTTTCTTCAGAAGTTTGTGATAAATACAAAGAAGATAAAGGTTCTAATATGGTTTCAGTACCATTATTTTTTCTTAATTCACAACAAAACAAAGCGCCCTCTTTTCCATAGGTATTATAGGTGTATTGCAAAGAAATATCTGTATCTTCTTTTGCTGTAACAACAAGAAAAACAGATTTATCTTCCGGAAGTGTATTGTCTGGTTCTGCCATACTCTCTATTTCCATTTTAACAGTTCCATCTGCTGAAATTTCTAATTTTTTTGGTTCTTGTAAATCTTTTTGATGATAAATGCTTTCATCACTTACAGTGTTTTCCGTTTGTTCACTTTTATCAGTACCTGAACTTCCATTTTGACAACCTGTAAAAGTAACTGCTAAAACAACAATCGTCATAAGTATAGTAAATTTTTTAACAGACTTCCTCATACCTTTACCTCTGAAACACATAATATCAATCATATTCCCCCTCTTTCTTCCCATATCCAATCGTTCTTCAGACAAAAGAGCCTATTCATTTCATATTGTTCAAATATATTTTACGTTATCCCATAGTGGATTTCAAATATAATTTCATGGCTAAGAACCACATTATCACTAAAAACTTTTGGTTTCCAATACTGTAATTTTACATTCCTGCCGCATCTATTATTTCCTCCATAAACTGAAATTTATTGTTCCTTTATCATCACATAATTTGTAAGAAAAATTCCTTGTCGTTCTATCTGTTGTTCCTTAACAACCCTATACCCTCTTTTTTCAAAGAAAGGCTTCGCCGTAATAGAAGTGTGCGTAGTAATATCTCCTTGAACAGCTTGTTCCAGCCTATTGCAAATAGCAGTTGCAATACCTTTTCTCTGATAACTGGCATGAACAAATAGACGGTCAAGGTAGCCTGTTTTATCTATGTCCCCAAAGCCCACAATGATTTCATCATCAACCGCAACAATGCTGAAATATTCTTGAAGCGATTCATTCCACTTTTCCAAATCCACTTTCCCTGTCGCCCATACATCTAATTGTTCTTTTGTGTAATCTTTTGCATTAACATTGTGAACTGTATTATAAAACAGTTTTGTCAATTCTTTGCAATCCGATGGCTGATATTTTCTAATAATCATTTTTTCCCCTAAATTCACTTTTGTTTTACTGTCAAACTTGGAGTTTTATTATTCCAATGCTTTTTTTAAGTCCAGAACAAATTGCTTTTGCTGCTTCTTCAAATAGCGTTTTATAAAAGGTTTCATAATCCACTTTTTAGGTGTTACATTTTCTGTAAAATCAATTTGTGTTTTATTCCCTTTAGCTATAAAAATACCAGTCCAATGGCCTGTCATATTACTATTTTCCATGTTAAATTCCCAACGTTTATAAGGCTCAACAATAGTGGTAAAAAATATAGTTGTATATCCATCTTTTGTGTACTCAATAAATTGTTTATCATTTTTTATTTCTGTTTTGCTTAAATCGCTTCGCCACACACTATATTTATCAACCGCAAAAACAATATCCCAAACTTTATGGATATTATTGTCAATAATCGCATTTATATTTGAAACTGCCATTTTTATCCTCCATCAAATGCAAAATTTCTGATCCGATTAACTTTTCGACAAACCTGAACAACTATTCTTCTGTTTCCATCACTGCTTTGTGGAGTGGTTGTGGCAAATTTTTGGGCCAACACGTAATTTTCGAGTTGTTCACAAAAAGCAGTTGTATAATGCTTACCGATTGTCTTCACATCTCTATCAAATTATACCAGTTCCCTGTCTCTGCCACAATGAGAATCATTCAGTAAACTTCTTCTGCCACTCCTGCCGTATATGGTTCTGTGGAGTCCCTGCATTCTGAAGTACAAGGAGCCTGCTTCTTCCCTTGAAGCAGGCTCCTTGCTATTCTCTGATTCACATTTTTCAGCCTTCATAGATTACTTTGCCTTCTGATATGGTTTGCAGGATTTTCACTTTATGAATATTTTCCGGTGCTTCTTCTAATATATTTTTTTCCAGAATCACCATATCTGCACATTTTCCCTCTTCAATGGTTCCTGTAATATCTTCCAGCCTGCAGGCATATGCATTGCCCATGGTAAAAGCTTTGATCAGATCTTCGGCTGAGATTCTTTCCTCCGGTGATAAAATCAGATTTTCATCCCCGGGATCTTCATCAAGATCTGTTCTCGTTGAACCAATCTGTATCCCCCTTAAAGGTGCCGGTATTGGCGTTACGTTGTAATCGCTGGCAGCTCCCAGACGGATCCCCGCATCTGACAGTGTCTTTTCCGGATACTCTCTGTATGCCCGTTTTCCCAAGTAGGGCAGTTCAATGTCCTCAAAAAAACCTTTATATTTAAAATGCCAGTACGGGTTTATCACCGCTGTAACATTATGCTCTGCCATGCGCAGACAATCTTTCGGATCTACTACCTGTAAATGCGTCATTACGGTACGTCTCTCCCTCGGCGGATTTTTTTCTTCTATTTCATCCAGCACATCAAGTGCCATCTCTAAAGCAGCATCTCCGATGACATGAAAATGAAGATCCAGATTCAGTGTATCTGCTTTTTTACAGAACGCCTGCAGTGTCTCCCGTTCCCAGACAGGTTCTCCGCGATACTGCGTTTCTCCCTCATAGGGTTCTTTCAGATAGGCGGTTTTTCCCTCAACGACACCGCCTGTCATAATTTTCATCTGGTTGATTTGAAACATATGAGAATCTGCCCGGGCGCTTAGTTTATCATACAGCTGCATATGCCGGTACGGATCATTTTCAAAGCTGCGGTAAGCGCCTCGTATTTTGCAGATCAGCTCCCCATTTTGACTCATTTCAATAAGAGCCTCTATACTGTTTTCATCCGGGTCCAAAATGGGATCCAGCATGGAAGTAATTCCATACTGCGCCAGGTGTTTCTGAACCCATCCAATCGCCTCTTTGCAATTTTCTTTTGTAAACTCTGACTTTATCGGATCGGCCAGTGCCATTGCCGCAAACTCCCGCAATGTTCCTTTTGGCGTCCCGTCTTCCTCTCTTTCAATTATATTCCCCGGCGGAACCTGTGTTTCTTTCGTGATTCCGCACAACTCCATAGCTTTTGTATTGATCCACAGAGAATGTTTGTCATGAGACCACATCATCACCGGTTTATCCGGGCAGATTTCATCAAGCAGTCTGCGAGAAGGTCCTGTCTTTTCAAATACAGGATTCTCCCACCCTGCCCCTTCATATACAGGAAGATCGGGATGTTCTTTGATAAACCTTCTGATCAGCTCGAGATAATCTTCTTTGGACTTTCCTTCAAACAAACTGACTTTAAAGACTGCATCAATTGCCGCCCAGGTGATATGGGCATGGGCTTCAATAAAGCCCGGCAGTACCATTTTTCCCTCCAGATCTACTGTTTCTGCAGCCTTTATGGATTCTGCTTCCCTGCTGCTTCCCACAAATACGAATTTATTTCCTGTTACAGCGCAGGCTTCCGCCCATGGCTGCTCTTCTCTCATGGTATAGATCTGCCCGTTTTTATACAGTACATCGCAGGTACCCGGATGGTTTAACATATTTTCACCCCCTATTATTTTCTGTACTTTTTGTTCAGTACATGTGCAAAACCTTCAGTTGTATATTCTTTTCCCGCACGCTTTTTCTCAAGCTGTACATACATCTTCTTATACACGCTCTGCTTCAAAGGATAGAAAAACATGACAATTCCGCTCAGTACAAAAGCAATTCCGCATACGAGGCAGAACATTGTCTGAATTGCGTTCAACACATGCTCCGAATTATTGACCCCTAAGGTTTCATCGTATCCGACTTTTGTAAGAACTACACCAATAGCGGATGCTGCAATCGCATATCCGGCTTTCTGACACAGAAGATATACAGAAGTCATGGTGCCCTCTCTCCTTTTTCCCCGCTGAAATTCATCAACTTCAATGGAATCATACATAATCGGCATATTCATAGACCAATAGGCCGAAGAGCCTATTACATAAAAGGAAGATAACAGGCATGCAATTCCCACTGAATCCACCTTTACAAAATTAAAAATCATCATTGAAACACCGGATACAACAACCAGCACGCCATATATTTTTATTTTATCGATCTTTTCCACTGCTTTCATTAGTACCGCAATAACAAGAATACCCCCGAAGGAAATAATCATCGTGCACATGCTCATTTGTATTTCAGATAAGCCTGCCACATACAAGAAGAAATAGGTCATCGTTGTAAGAAACAGACAGTATCCGACCCGGAACAATAAAGAGGATAGTGTCATGAGCAAATACGGTTTTACAGACAGTACCTGTATATAGTCCTTAAAAAAACCTGTCTTTTCCTGCTGTTTCTCCTGAGCCTGTTCAAAATCCAGCTCAATTCCCTTTGTTGAAAGGAATACAATCATTAACGTGATAACACATAAGGTGCCTTCAATCCATGCCGTGTAATGCCATGCACTGTAGTCAGACAGTCCCCTGTTTTTAAAGAAAGATACGAACATTGTAGGTGCAACTGTTGAAAAAAATACGCCTATATACTGGATAATCTGTGACAGCATCCTTATTTTCGTTCTCTCTTCATTATCCATGGTCATTGATGCACCGATAGAATAATAGGGAATACAAAAGCAGGAGTACGACATCCAGAATAATAACGTCATGATTAAAAAATAGATATTAGCCGTGGATGTTGTAATTCCGTCCAACTTTGTAAACAGCAGCAAATAAGAGACAAAAATGGGAATAACCGCAACCAGTAAGAACGTCCTTTTTCTCCCAAATCTGGTTACTTTGATTCTGTCTGCCAGATTTCCGATAATGGGATCCATGATCATATTCCACACGACTCCGATAGTTATAATGGTACCTGCCCACGCCGGACTCACTCCCGCAAAGTCCGTTAAAAAGAACAGTAAAAAGGCAGCGATAAAATCATATGCTAAGGTATCAGTCGCACCTCCGACACTGTACCCTATCTTTTTTCCAAATGTTACTTTTGGGGTATTTGGTAGTTTTTCCATTACGAGCACCTCCTTATCTACTGTTTGTTCTGATACATCACCTTGCCGTCCACCATAGTGAGCATTACTTTTGTTTCGTCAATTTGCTGTGAAGGGATTCTCAGAATATTACGGTCAAGAACAGTAATATCTGCCAGCTTTCCCACTTCCAGAGTACCCAGTTCATGTTCTCTTCCTTCGGCAAAAGCAGCTCCCCGGGTGTATAATCCAAGGAGTTCTTCTGCTGTGAGCTTTTCCTCCGGTGTCCAGCCGTTTTCCGGTGTTCCGTCACTGTGGCGCCGTTCGATGCCTGCACGAATCCCTACAAATGGATTTCCTTCCACAACAGGGGCATCGCTTCCGCCTGCTAAAACCACCCCGGCTTCCATCAGACTTCTGAAAGGCCAGGTGTAACGGCATCGCTCCTCTCCCAGCTGTGCCGGATATGTATTATCGGCAAAAGATGGGATGCCCGAAACAATATGCTCCGGCTGTACAGATCCGATAATCCCCAGCTTCCCCATCCTTTCAATGTCCTGCGGATCTATCACCTCAATATGCTCAATCTGATGTCTGCATTTGACCCCAGGGTTCTTGCGTATGGCATTTTCATAAGCATCCAGTGCAACTTGGACTGCTCCGTCCCCACAGGCATGAAGCCGTACCGATATGCCGGCATTATGCGCTTTTTCCACGGCCGCCTCCAGTGCTTTCGGATCCAGCATAGCGCTGCCTTTGAACCCCGGCACACCCAGATAATCATCCAGCAAAAGAGCCGTGTTATTTGCAATGACTCCATCCACAAACTGCTTGAAATAGGGAATCCTGTACATACCGGCCTCTTTTGCTTCCTGCCGTCTAAGGGCTAAGGTTTTTTCCGGGCCTTCAAAGAGATCCCGTGCTGCATTCACACGGATCCGCAGCCGGTTTTCCCGTTCCATCTTCATGTAAACGGATTCAAATGACAAGTCAATGCCAAGATAAGGTGTCATGTCACTAATGGAAGTGATTCCCTGTGCAAGTGCATAATCTGTATAGATATTGATTAAATCTTCTACCTCTTTTTCTTCAAAGTCAAAGGCATATTTTGCTGCCAGAGACAGGGCTGTTTCATACAGATACCCTGTAGGCTCTCCCTTTTCATCCTTTTCAATCTTACCATAAGGCGGATCCGGCGTCGCTCTGGTAATTCCCGCCGCCTTTAAGGCCGCACTGTTGACCCATGCTCCATGAAGCTCCGAGTCCAGAAGCAGAACCGGTCTGTCCCCAATGCTCCGATCCAAACTTTCCTTCGTAGGAAATTGATGATCCGGCCAGGAAAAACGGCACCAGCCAAACCCAATGATCCAGGGATCATCCGGATTTTCTGCTGCATAAGCCGCTACAGCTTTTACGGCTTCTTCTTCTGAAGGAATGTTAAAAATATTAAGGTATTTCGCAAGCATACCTGCCGGCATCAAGTGGATATGATGATCATGAAGCCCCGGTACAATAAGCGTTTCCCTGCCATATTCCAATACTTGTGTATCTTCTCCGCAAAACTGCCCTTCTTCCTCTTTTCTGCCCATGCCTGTAATCCGGTTTCCTTTTACTGCAATAAAATCAATCGTATCTGTTCCTGTTCCTGTAAAAAAAGCGCCGCCTCGCAATATAATATCTGCTGCTTTATTCGTGCTCATCGTCTTCTCCTCCTCTTTTTTTCTATTCCAAGACATTACGCATCTTCCGGTATAGGATCTTTTTTCTTGCCAATGATGTAAAGCAGAATACCTAATACCGGCATAATTACGCCAATGCAGGTCAGTATATTCATCATCAGCTCCCAATTACTAATCAGACCGGATCCATATAAGTCAAGGTAGTAGTCGTGTCCCCAGTCTCGTTCGTACCACCTGAGGAAAAATGAGCCTCCAAGAGCCAATATGCCAAAGATAAGGAAAAAACCGGAAAATCTTACCGTATCTCCTTTGCCAAGCCCTGTCTTTGGATTCATCGGGTACTGCAGAGGATTATCCACAGAAAGACCTCCGTATACCTTCTTGCAAATAATGTACATGAGCAGTGCAAAGAGAATCAAAATATATCCCAGCAGGAAGTATTCCGTTCCGTTTAGCAGTATTCCCACTACACCGATAATCATCATGGCGATTACAATATAGTACGGCGAAAACTTGCCTTTTACATAATACAGATCCCCTCTCTTTTCCACCGGATACAGCTTCCTCAGTTTGAGGAATGCTACTGAAAAGCCTGCGTAGCATACGAAAAGCAGCGGTGATAAAATGATAACCAGAATTTCAAAGTCCAGATTTACCAGGATCACATTAAGTGCAGCAAGGATAAGAATCGGCCAGATGGGTACCTTGCGTTTCTTAGAAACCGTGGACAGGAACTTAGGGCACAGGTGATCTTTTCCAAGTACCATAAAGGATCTTGCTGCAGTTGCCGTTGTTGCATTTACCAGAGCCAGCTGGGAAATTACGGCTACAATCATAAAGGCCACTCCTGCCCATTTCCCCACATGTGTAAACAATACGCTGGAGTAGTCAATGGTGCTCCCCCACTCAGACCATGGGCCGGTGGATACGATGCCTCCTAAAGTAGGTAAGATATAGCTGATGACCATGATGAGGATGCACAGCTTCATACCCTTTGGAATAATCTGCGGATTTTCAATCTCACCGCCTAAGTTGGCAATGGCTGTGTAGCCGCAGAACATCCATACACCGATGGCAATGCCTACGCCCAAGCTTGAAAATGCACCGGATTCAACATTCATGAACGGGTCAAGAGGATTATTTTCCCAATTGGCCAGCCCTACGATCCCCACTGCCAGGAAAGCTGCTAGAATGATGATGGTAAAAATGGTATTGACTACGTTTACTTCCTCAAGACCCAGCAGATTAACAACAGTAAATACAAAAATAATGGCAACTTTTACAATCAGCTGTACTGTAGGTGTCATATCTACATACATGCCTATATAATCTGTGGCCAGAACAATGTAAGATGCTCCTGTCAGATACCAGGCAACCGCCATCCACAGTCCGAAAGCAAATCCCCAGAATTCACCGAAGGCCATCTTCATCCAGACATAAGGCCCGGAATCTACCGGAGCCAGATTCGTCAGTTCGGAAACGTACAGACCCATAGGCAGCGCCCACATAAGAGGAATGATAATAAGCAAAACAAGCGTCATCCCCGGTCCTGATGCCGGAATGATAGACTCAATGCCAAATGCTCCTCCACTCACCGCACAGAAAATAAAAAAAACAATTCCTGCAAGAGAAAACCTTGTCTTTTTCAGATCAGGCATAGCATCTGTCAATACTTGCCCGCCTTCATACTTAACCTTCATCGTATAACCTCCTCTTCTTTTAGTTGGTTTATTATATACAGACACATCTACCGATTATATACTTCACTTGTTATTTTTCAGATTTTTCTAACTATAATTTTTCCTATTTTTCCGAATCATTAGATATGATATAATCAAAAATAGCAACTAAGACCTTTTTTATTATTATTCTTAAAAAAATACGGAGTTTGATATGCTGCAGACCATTTTGTATGAAAATAATCTTCCAATCAGAATAGATGTCCTTAATATCAGGAATTATCCCTGGCATATGCATGATAAAACCATCCAGGTGGTATATGTGTTAGAAGGAGAAATCGAGCTCAAGCTGGCTTATGCCCGATATAAACTGTCAAAGAGCAAGATCCATTTTATCCATAATGATGACGTTCATGGCTTTAGAGGAATTACAGAGAATAATTCTGTTGTAATTCTCAGTCTGGACATCGACTTTTTTTCTCAGTATTATCCTGATCTGGATACACAGGTATTCAGCAGCAACATCAGCGGAGATATTGCAACTTATAAAAAGGCACTTCTTATCCAGTCGCATATTGTTTCTATTCTTTCTGAGTTCCATAATCGGGAGTTTGGTTATGAAGACCGGCTCAAAGAGCTGTCTTTGGATTTAATGGATGTGATTTACAAAGAGTTTCGCAGTTTTTCTGTGGAATTGGATACGAAGACTTTTCAGCACGAAATCCCTTATGATATGCTGCAAATCGATCGTATTGGCAGAATTATCAGTTTTATTTATAAAAATTACCCTTATAAGATAAGTCTGTCTGCTATTGCAGAAGATGAAAATTTGAATCCTTATTATCTGTCCCATCTGTTTCAGCGGCTGGTGGGAGACAGTTTCCGAAATTTCGTCAGCATGGCTCGAGTAGAAATGTCCGAATCTGCACTTTTGTCTACCGATCATTCCCTGACGCAAATTGCAAATTATGTAGGCTTTTCAAATCTAAAATATTATGTTGATCATTTTACTGCATGGTTTGGATGCCATCCAAAATTATATCGGGAATTGTACAAAAATCAGATTTTAGGACATGCGGAAATAGATGCAGAAAAGCAGCCTCTCAGCTGCATTAAAATGATGATGGAATCGCCTAAGAAACAGGCTGCCTATACGGAGAGTTCCGATGAGATAAAATCCCTGGTTTTCGATTGGAAAAAGCAGGGGACTCCTGCTATAAAGAAAGATACTGATTCTTATGGGAATCTTTATAAAAACTATTCTCCAGATTATGATGCTGTTAAAGGATTAAAAGATTTTATCAACACGCTTGACAAGACCTCCTGGTTTTCCGGGCTCCGCCTCATGGATACGCCTTTGGATCTTCACGGCACGCACACAATTAATGGCATGAAAAAACCATTGTATTATCTCAGCCGTTTTATCCTTTCTCTGGAAGATAAAATTTACCGTTTCAATAAATGGTGTATCCAGGCAGGCAGCCAACAAAAAATACAATTTTTATTCTGCAATGATTCTGAGACAAAACCTCAGAAGTTTAAATTAAATTTGCTGAAAATGCCCGGAAAATGGCAGATAAAAGAAATGCGCATTTCGGCAGAAAATTCCTGCCTCGACCTTTGGAAGAAGCTGAATTATAAGCACCCTTTAAGTGAAGAAGAGTTTCGAGCTCTTACGAAAAACTCTGCACCTCATACAGATTTATCAATTCAGCATTCTTCCGGAAGTTTTACTGTCATGGTTCAGCTGGAGCCTTTTGATATCTGTTTCGTGGAAATCAAGCCTGCAGGCTTCTGATCCGCTCATGTGCACTATAGTGTGCTGCACTGCACCCGGTCTACAGCAACCTGGTCAAATCCTCCACTGTTTAAATATGCAAGAATTCCATCTCTATCTGCGGATACACAGTAGTAAACGGTTTGGAAGGTCTGGGATTTTTCACCCTTTTGGATCAGTTCATCGAGAAGCTGTGAATCAGCATTAAATATGGATGAATTGGATGGCATATCCAGGTTCTTCCAAATCTCCATATTGTCCCGCAGCAGTTTCAGATTTTCCAGGTAAACCTGTTTCAGCTGTTTGCCTGTCAGTGTATGGCGCATATCAGAGTCTTTGTGCACTGCAGAAAGGTTGAGACTCAAGCCTGCCTGGAAGTCACATCCCGGTTCGTAAACCTGTGCCCACTCTGCTTGGAATTTCCCTTTACTTTTTTCCATAAGTGATGCAATACTAATGGGTGCTTCACCTTTAATGGAAAGGTACAGCCGGGAAGATTCCGGCAGTTTTCGGATTTCTTCTGCCAGCTCGCGGAGCTCTTTTGCTTTCTGTTTTTTGCTACTTCCATCTTCG
>CAUWJW010000010.1:0-19581 GCA_963558985.1 uncultured Clostridia bacterium
TTCCCCTCCCCGTAAAATTTTTTCTTAAAACTTACACAAAATACTTGACATTCCCGCAAGTCCCTTCGATTGTATACTGCCCGAGCAGAATTAAAACAGCCTTTCAAAAAATCCCTTCCGATCCTCTTCACTCACCGTAACAATCACTGTTGTATCGGGTCTGTAAATTCCATCCTGCACCTCTCCCTGCCCGATGAGGATCTGCTTTCCGTCAGACAAAGTCCCGCTGCATCCGCCGCCTTCACTTGCCGTCAGCGTAATTCCCAGTATATTTGCCAGGTCTTCCAAATTCATCTCTACTTCTAAATTATAAAAAAGTGTATTCAGGGTTCCTGTCATTTCCACACAGCGTACATCGGATTTACTGAATTTCTTTTCTTTCTTTAAAATACCGGTGGGAAAACATGCCTGCAGTCCCAGAGAGTTCACGGTTACATACGCATAGCCCAAATTGCCGTTATCCCAGCTTCCAAATTCCGGTTCTCCCAGGCTTCCGTATGCATCTGCAATCTCTTTTCCCGTCATGCCTACTAAATCTACATATTTTTCCCAAGTGTCTTTTTTGTGCTCCATATAGATTGTTTTTTCATATTTCATGAGATTTCCGGCCTGTTTCCACTCCAAACGAACCAAATGCTTGCCGTCATATAAATCCTTTACCTTGATTCCCTTTTCTGTTCTCTTGTACTGCACAGCATCGATATAAATCGCATAGTCCTGCAACTCGTGTACCGTTTCATCTGTATAAGAGGCATGCAGCGGATCCAGAATCAGCCAGTTATCTTCTATTTCATAAGCCTCTTTGAGATCCACACCGCTCACCTGTTTCACCGGAATTGCTGCCTGCTGCTCTTCTTTTTGCTTCTCGCCTGCAGCCTGAATGATGGTGACCGTTCCTACTATCACTCCCGCTAAAAGGAGGATCCCGATTAAACTAAAGAGGATCCCCGTCTTATATGTATATAGAAATTTTATAATCTTTTGCCTGGTCTCTGAAATATCTCCCTGCGTATCATCTGCAGGAGCTCCGCACCTTCTGCAGAAATTGGCGCTGTCTTTCATTTTATATCCGCATTGATTACAATACATTTAGATTCTCCGTTCTCTTTTTCCTCTGTTATCTTCCTCACTTATTGTATCGTAAAGGAACGGATGCTTCAATTGATTTTTTTCGTCAAACGTCTATCGGCGAAAAACAGTTCATCTGCAACCCGAACTTCTCTCATTCCTGAATTCCCGGAATCTTAGGAATCGCCTGAATTGAAGGCTTCAGTTCTTCATCTGTAGGGATGTGATCGGACATGCGTCCTTCGTTATAAGCTGCATATGCCATCATATCAAAGTAGCCCGTACCGGTCAGACCAAATAGTATGGTCTTTGCTTCTCCTGATTCTCTGCATTTAAGCGCTTCATCAATCGCACCTCTAATGGCATGTGCCGATTCCGGAGCCGGCAGAATGGTTTCCAGCTTTGCAAACTGTACCGCAGCATCAAATACCCTGGTCTGTTCCACTGCAGCGGCTTTCATGTATCCGTCTGCATAAAGCTTGGAAAGAATCGGTGACATACCGTGATACCGCAGACCGCCTGCATGGTTGGCCGATGGCTTAAATGTGCATCCCAGTGTGTACATCTTTGCCATAGATGTAATCATTCCTGTATCACAGAAGTCATATTTGTATACGCCCCGTGTAAAGGAAGGACAGGAAGCCGGTTCAATGGCGAGGATTTCCGGATTCTGTTTTCCGGTAAGCTTGTCCTGCATGAACGGCGCAATCAGTCCGCCCAGGTTAGAGCCGCCTCCTGCACAGCCAATTACAATATCCGGATATTCATCCAGCAGTTCCATTGCCTGCTTTGTTTCCAGTCCGATTACAGATTGGTGAAGCAATACCTGATTCAGCACAGAGCCGAGCACATAACGATAGCCTTCACTTGAAACAGCACGCTCCACTGCTTCTGAAATGGCACATCCAAGGCTTCCGCTGTTTTCCGGATCCTGTGCAAGAATCTTTCTTCCTGCCTCAGTGCGCTCAGAAGGTGAAGCATAAACCTTCCCGCCAAAGGTCTCCATAATACTCTTACGGAAGGGCTTCTGATTATAAGAAACTTTTACCATATAGACTTCCAGATCAAGTCCAAAATAAGAGCATGCTTCGGAAAGTGCTGTTCCCCACTGACCTGCTCCGGTCTCAGTCGTAACACCCTTCAGTCCCTGCTGTCTGGCATAATAGGCCTGGGCTACAGCAGAGTTCAGTTTATGGCTTCCGGAGGTGTTGTTTCCTTCAAATTTATAATAAATTTTTGCCGGAGTATCCAGCGCTTTTTCCAGATTATAAGCTCTGCACAACGGCGATGGACGGTAAATTTTGTAAATATCCATCACTTCTTCCGGGATATCAAAATACCTTGTCTCTCCATCCATTTCCTGCACGGCCAGTTCCTTGCAGAATACAGGCAGCAGATCTTCAAGCTCCGCAGGCTTTCCCGTTGCCGGATTAATGAGAGGCTCCGGTTTTTCCTTCATATCTGCCCGCAGGTTGTACCATTGTTTTGGCATCTGCTCTTCTGTGAGATAAAATCTGTGAGGTACTTTCTTTGTCATAGTAAACTCCTTTCTCCTGGTATGCTGATTGAGATCCGGATATTTCTGCAAATAAAAAGGCCCTTTCATCCCGCTTTGGGACAAAAGCGCCTGCTTTTGCTATGCCACCCTGAGAACGGTTCTTCCCATTCTCTGCTCCACGTACAGCTGTTGATACGTGCTCCCTTTATAACGGGCGGAGTTCCCGTCAGGTATTACTCAGCACTTCAGCCTTTCTTCCTGCCCTCATAAGTCCATTCAGTCCGGGATTTCCTGCCCCATTTCCACCATCAGGGACTCTCTGCAAAGTAATTGCCGAACTTACTCTTCTCAATCATCGGTTTTTGTGTATTTATTTTTGGTATGTTGCTATTATAAAACCATTTTTGTGTATTGTCAACTAATTTTTTATATTTTTTTGTTATGAGTAACTAAAAATCATAAAACTGGCATTTGCACATCTTATGGCTGTTCCCATTTTCATCCACCATTGTACATGCTCCGCACACCCCTTCTCCGCAGCACATACAGAAATTATTGCTGTAGATTTTTTTCGGAGCACAAAGCGGAATCGTTCGAATATAATGTTCGGATGCGGCAAGCATTACAGCGTCATAACCTTCGGGGCATACAAAATCTTCACTCAGATGTACATACCGTATACTGTTGACCTGACATCCCTGCAGGTAATCATTCACAAGTTCCTGATTAATCTTATCCAGATCCACCATGAAATCCACCCGGTCTTTTCCACAGGCCCACCTGCTGTAATTTGCTGCAGGCGCAAATCCGACACCCTTGGTAATGCACAAAACCTTTTGTGGTTTTTTTGTAATAAGACCCAAAACACCCAAAAGACCGTTGCGATATACTCCCCTGATCTGTATTTCATCCGTGCCGTCTGCCAGGGCTTTTGTTTTGCCGCCGGAAACCCTGACTGCCAGATGCAAATGTCCCTTTTCCGGGTCTGCTGCCATTACAGAAATAGGTACGCTGTAGCACGCTTCATCTCCGCAATTTTTCAGGAAAACATAAGACCCCGGCATAGATGCCTTTAAAGCAAAGCCTTTGCTCACTTCCACTACAAAAACCAGCAGATCATCACCATACCGGATTTTTTTTATAATTTTTGTTGTCTTCTCTTCCCGGCGGTTGTTGATTCTTTTGCCATTTTGTATATATTCGTTATAGATACATACACCTCTCCAGCTGCAGTCACAGCAGTCCTTTCCCTGCAGGCGGCTGCAGGTGATACAATCTCCCGAAGCTGCCAGGAGGCAGGGACAGTTTTCCGATCCTGCATCTATGCATAACTCTCGAATCGTTTCTGTCATGGTCATTCCTCCAATCTTTTAAAACCATATTCCATTAGAGTATATGCATCCTGAAACCAGTTTGGTGCTCCCATAACAACACAAATCAGCTCTTTTCCGTTTCTTTCGGCAGATGCCACCAGGGTGCGGCCCGAAGCTTTTGTGAATCCGATCTTAATCCCGGTGCCGCCCCTGAATTCGTGGACTGTCTTATTTTTATTATAGAAATGTTTAAAATCGCTTTCTTCCCGCCGAGCCTCCCATGAAGGTGCTGCAGCAATTTTTCGAAACGTCTCGCAGGACATGGCTTCCCGTGCAATCAGAGACATATCCCTTACAGTTGTATAATGGTTTTCATCAAAGAGACCATTTGGATTTACAAAGTGTGTGTTTTTACAAGAAAGCATTTCTGCCCGTCTGTTCATTTGCTCTACAAAGAGCTGTGTGCTTCCTGCTGTGATTTCTGCAAGGGCGACTGCCGCATCATTTCCGGACTGAAGCATCAGTCCATAGAGCAGATCTTCCAGGGAAATCCGTTCACCTGCTTTTAAATACAGGGAGGATCCCTCTACGCCTTCTGCTTCTTTGGGAACTGTCACCTTCTGCTCAATAGGACTGTCATAGCGTTCCAAAGTCTCCAGTACTAAAAGTGCTGTCATGATTTTAGTGGTACTGGCCGGATAGGCCTTCTCATCGGCATTTTTCTCATACAGCACTTTCCCGCTTTTCCCGTCTGTTAAAATCGCCTGCGCTGCTGACACTTGCGGTGCAGGTGCTGCCGCAGTCTGCATTACCTGGTGATTTTTGGCCAGAATCATCCCCATAGCAACGATACAGATCCCGGCAATTGCAATTCCTGTTTTTCCTTTTTTCATCATAAAAAATCTCCTACAAAGCATCTTATGGATGCTCGGGAGATTTTATGATTGTTTTTCATCACGAGGCTGCCATTTTCCTCTTTTGTATCGCAGGGTAAAGCAGACAGCGCGGAAAAGCCAGTCTATGGTCATGGCAATCCACACGCCCAGCAGTTCCAGGTGGAAATAGATTCCCAGAAGATAGCTGAATGCTACGCGGAAAATCCACATGGATATAATAGAGATGACCATAGTGAGTGCCACATCATTGGATGCCCGCAGTGTATTAGGTAACGTAAACGACAGCGGCCAGATGGTAACTGCACAGGCAGAGTGATAAATCAGAATCTGCCTTGCAAGACCGCTTGCCTCGTCAGAAAGGCCGTATACGGCAAGAATAACAGGAAGCGCCAGCACTACAATTCCATTAAATATAAACATGGACACATAACAAATCTTAATCAGCTTTTTCGTATAGTAGCGCACCTGTTCAAAGTCTCTTGCACCCACGCACTGAGAAATAACCGTTATGGTGGTATAACCGAGGGCAAGACCCGGGAGCACAGCAAACATAGCTACATAATTTCCAATGGCATTGGCTGCAATGGCTGCTGTCCCAAAGCCGGAAACCAAGCTGAGCACTAAAATCTTACCCAGCTGAAACATACTGTTTTCCAGTCCGTTTGGAATGCCGATATAAAGAATCCGTTTCAGCAAGGGGAAATCCGGGCGAAAATTAAAGGGACGGGGAATATGCAGCAATCTTTTTTGATCGCACAGCAGTTTCAGAATAATGACAGCGGCAATAATCCTCGCTGCCAAAGTCGGAATTGCCGCTCCTTCTACACCGAAATGAAAACCGAAAATCAAAACGGCAATGCCCGCCAGGTTAATGCCGTTCATCAAAAGGGACATTTGCATTGCAATCTTAGAATTTCCCATAACACGAAAAATCGCTGCCCCTGCGTTGTAAAGAGCTATAAATGGAATGGATGCACTGACAATAAGGAAAAAAATTCGGCTGTTGCTGCGTACATCTGCATCAATATCCCCAAAGACCTGATACAGAACAAAATTGCGGCACAAGTAGCAGGCCGCCATAACTGCAAGGGACAGGGCTCCGATAAACAGGATCATCTGCCAGGCTGCCCTGCATCCTGCCATCTCATCTTTTCGTCCGATATATTGCCCTGCCACTACAGCACCGCCTGTGGCCAGGGCGGAGAATACGTTTATGAACAAAATAAAAACAGAATCCACCAGCGAAACACCGGAAACTGCCGCTTCTCCAATGCTTGCCACCATAACAGAGTCTACCAGTCCCACAGAAATCTGCAGAAGCTGCTCTATGATCAAAGGTATGATTAGTTTTTTCAGGTCCTGATCGGAAAACCTGTAGTCCATTTTTTCCTCCTTGTACGTTTTTTATAAATCCTTATTTTTCTGGCAGCTCCAAAGCAATCTGCTGCATATGCCCATCTTCATCTTCTCCTGCAAATTCTTCCATATCCGGCAGGTCTTTGAGGCTGCTGAAACCGAAATTTTTCAAAAATATATCTGTCGTCCCGTAAAGAATCGGTCTTCCAATGCCTGCCGATCTTCCTATTTCTCCAATGAGCTGCTTTGTCTGAAGTCCTTCTATGACCCTGTCGCATTTAATCCCGCGGATTGCTTCAATCTCACCTTTGGTGACCGGTTGTTTATAAGCAATGATTGCCAGAACCTCCAGCGCTGATCGGGTCAGCTTCCTGTGTTTCACCGGCGTACATAGACGCTCGATGTACTCCATATTTTCTCCAAGCGTAACAAATTGAAATGCTTTATTTACTTCTCGAATCCGGATTCCTCTTTGCTGCATTTCGTATTCTCCCTGCAGTTCTTTAAAATATCCGTAAGCTTCCTTTGTATCGATATTGAAAATTTCAGCTGCCGTTTTTGCTCCCAGGGGTTCTCCCCAGACGAACATCATAGATTCAAACGCTGATTTTATTGTTTTCCTGCTAGTCATTTTTTTCTCCCTCATCTAATCCCTCTGCTGCGGTTACCATAATATCCCCATATAGACAATTCTGACTGGCACAGATTCTATTTTCCTTCATCATTTCCAGTACCGCTGAAAACGTAAGGGCAACATCATAAGGATCTTCCCCGCGCGGTACCAGTTCTTTAAAGTTTGCCTCTTTTTCCCGATCCTGCCGAAAAAAATCTGCAATATCCCTCATCCTTGCTTCCGCTGTAATCCTCTGTCTTTCTGTACGAAGATGGTGGCGCCGAATTTCTTCCACCTTCTTCTTCCTCTGTAGAAACAGGTAAAAAGCTTTCACAAATTTATCTAAGTCCAGTTCCAGATACTCCTCTGTTTCTCCGGTATAGGCTGAAAGGTCTTCTTTTGCTTTTTCCAGAATCCGCATCCCCCGGTCTTCCTTCTCGCTGAGCATATCAGCTGCACGTTTGAAGCGTTTGTATTCTAGCAGCTTTTCTACCAGCCGTGCTCTGGGATCTTCTTCCGGATCGCCTGCATCTTCAGAAGGTGCCTGAGGCAGCAGCATTTTAGACTTTATTTCGATTAAGGAGGCTGCAAGAACCATAAACTCCCCTGCCACCGGAACATCCAGTTCTTTCAGTTCTTCCATATAAGCCAGATACTGTTCTGTTATTTCTGCAATCTGTATATCGTAAATACTCATCCGGGCATTTTCGATAAGATAAACCAAAAGATCAAACGGTCCCTCAAATACATTTAATTTCACTTTATATCCCATGCTCTTCTTTTTTCTCCCCTATCGAAAATTGACAGATCCATACCCCTGCAATAATAATGCCTGCAGTCAGAACTTTGACAGGTTTCAGAGTTTCTCCCAAAACAGGCACAGCCAGAATCATGGAAAAAATCGGCACCAGGTTGATGAAGACGGAAGTTCTCGACGGGCCGATGATCTTAATTGCAATCTGCTGAATCAAATACCCTGCAACAGAAGGAAAAAGGCTCATATACAGTACGGCAAGCCAGGCACTTGCCGGAATATCCCCCATAAAGCTCCAAGGCTTTTCCCACAAAACAAAAGGGATCAGGATTACTGTGCAAACCACAAAGCTATAATAAGTCAGGCTCCGGGGCGGAATGCCTTTCCCTCTGCATTTGCTGAACACGCCGTATGCGGCCCAGCACAGTACTGCAGCTGCCATTAAAAGATCTCCTCTGTTAAAGGAACATGCCTGCAGCACTTCAAGACTTCCTCCTGATAAAGTAAGCAGCACGCCCGCAAATGAAAGAATGATGCCAAAAATTTGTCTGCCCGGAATTTTAGTTTTCATCCAGACAGCCGCAAATATAGTTGTCACAATGGGATTCATTGCTCCTATGATGGAAGCATTGATCGCTGTAGTAGATTTCAGTGCAAGAAAAAAGAACACATGATATCCAAACATGCCAACAATCCCATTAAAGAGAAAAACAGGCCAATGCTCTTTTTTTACACAAAAATTTCTTTCACCCTCATCAGAAAAAAGCTCTGTCTTTCCTGCCAGACGCAAGGCTGCCGCTGCAAAAAGAAACCGCAGGAAGGTTAAAGTAAAAGTAGGAATCCACGGAACGGAAAACTTTCCTGCAATAAAAGCGCCTGACCAGAACAGTGCAGCTGCGGTCATGGCTGCATATATATTCTTTTGTGCCATTTATGCAAACAGTCTCCTCAGATTTTCTTCATAAGGCGGGTATACAATCCCCTTCTCCGTTACAATGGCAGTAATATATTTATGATCGGTTACATCAAAGGCCGGATTGCAGGTTTTGATTCCTTCCGGCGCCATGGGTTTTTCATACCACATCTCACAGATTTCTCTGCCGTTTCGTTCTTCAATGATAATGTCATCACCTGTTTTCGTATCCAGGTCAATTGTAGAGGTAGGCACAAACATATAAAAAGGGATTCCAAATTCTTTGGCCAGAATGGCAACGCCTGCTGTTCCAATCTTATTGGCTCCGTCACCATTGGCTGCCAGACGGTCGCACCCCACTACGACTGCATCAATCTTCCCCTGTTTCATTACGGAAGCTGCCATATTATCACAAATCAGGGTAACATCTACACCTGCCTGTGAAAGCTCCCAGGCGGTCAGCCTGGCTCCCTGAAGAAGCGGCCTGGTTTCATCTGCAAAAACTTTGAAATCATATCCCCTCTCCTGTCCCAGATAAACGGGAGCTAAACAAGTCCCATACTTCGCTGTAGCAAGGGTACCCGCATTGCAGTGGGTCAGTATCCCCATCCCCGGGCGGAGAAGAGACAGACCGCTTTCTCCCATAGCCCTGCAGGCTTCTTCATCCTCTCTGCAAATTTCCTGTGCCTCTTGCAGCAATCTGCTTTTAATTTCCGGAAGCTGCTTTTCCCAGGGCTCCCCGGAAGAAAGAATTTCTTCCATATGAAACAGTCTGTTTTCCATCCGGTCCAGTGCCCAGGATAAATTTACAGCTGTCGGTCTTGCTGTTGCTATGTATTCTTTTGCCCAGTGAAAATCCCGGGCAAAATCCTGAAAGTTGTCTGCTTCCAGCTCTCTTACTGCAGTGAAAAGACCGAAAGCGGCAGCTACTCCAATGGCAGGCGCACCTCTTACCTGCAATTCTTTAATGGCTTTCCAGATATCTTCTTTTGTTTTAATCTCTATATAATGCTCTTCTGCCGGAAGCAGTGTCTGATCCAGTAAAAGCAGCTTATTTTCTTCATATTTTACAGGTGTAATCATGGAAATTTTCCTCTCAACTCACTTTTTTCTTTTGTTTATTATATCAAAAATCAGACGACAATTATAGCGTATTTACTTTTTTCCTTTGATATGCTAAACTTTTATTAATTTTAAGAATGTTTTTTATTTCTTTTTCTTCTCTTCAGCGGTTTTTTACTATATCATTTTTACAAAAGAAAGAAGGCCTGAGTTTTATGACATCTACGAAAACCTTATCACGAGAACAGACGACAATGCGGGTTTCCCTTGTAAGTATATGCGGAAACCTGTTTTTGTGCTTTTTTAAATTTTTTGCCGGTATTCTGGGACATTCAGGAGCCCTGATCTCTGATGCAGTCCACTCTGCAGCAGATGCCATTGATACGATTATTGTGATCATCGGCATTAAAATGGCGTCTAAGGCTCCCGATGCCCGCCATCCTTACGGGCATGAGAGAATGGAATGTGTGGCTGCTATCATCCTTTCTATTATTCTGGGCATCATTGGAGCGGGTATCGGAATCGCCGGAGCGGAAACGATTTTATCCGGACAGTACAAAGAGGCTGCACTTCCTACGCAGTTGGCTCTCTTCGCCGCACTGATCTCTATTGCGGTAAAGGAAGGGCTGTACTGGTACATGCGCGGCTCTGCCCGAAAAATCAGCTCTGACTCACTTATGGCCATTGCCTGGCACAACCGTGCAGATGCACTCTCCTCTATCGGCAGTTTTATTGGAATCCTCGGCGCAAGATGCGGTCTTCCGGTTCTGGATCCGCTGATCAGCATTATCATTTGTCTCTTTGTTATAAAGGCAGCTGTCTCCATTTTCAAGGGTGCCATCGATAAAATGATTGACCGGTCCTGCAAGGAAGAAATCTCCAGAGCCATCTTCGCTGCAGCAGATGCTTTTGATCCCTTTTGCAGTGTTGCGCATATGCGCACCAGACAGTTCGGCAATAAGATCTATGTGGATATTTATCTTGCCTTTTCAGAAAATCCTGCCCTGGAAAAAGCTGACCGGATGTGCCGGCAGCTGCAGAACTATATTGAAGAAAATTTCGAAGATGTAAAGGAATGCATGGTCATTCCCACAATGGCATAACGATTGCGAAAGGGTGCGGCTGCAGTGTTGTGAATCTGCAGCCGCACCCTTTTAAAGCCTAAACCTTGCAATTTAATACAAGAAAAAAGCACTGTCCGGGCGATTTCCGCTTCCGGAGCAGTGCTTTTATTTAAGATTCTTATACTTACTAGATCAGTCCGCCGATGCTTACGAACAGTGGTGCAAATACAACTGCTACGATTGTCATCAGCTTAATCAGAATGTTGATGGACGGACCGGATGTATCTTTGAACGGATCTCCCACAGTATCTCCTACAACAGTAGCCTTGTGAGTTTCAGATCCCTTACCGCCGTAATGGCCTTCTTCAACATATTTCTTTGCGTTATCCCATGCACCGCCTGCGTTTGCCATCATGATTGCCAGCAGTACACCTGCAGCCAGAGCTCCTGCCAGCATTCCGCCGAGAGCTTCAACGCCAAGAACAATACCGACTGCCAGAGGAGCAATGATTGCCATCAGACCCGGAGCCATCATTTCTTTAAGTGCTGCCTTTGTGGAAATGTCTACGCATCTTGCATAGTCAGGCTTTGCAGTTCCTTCCATGATGCCAGGGTTTTCTCTGAACTGTCTTCTTACTTCTTCGATCATATGGTTTGCTGCTCTTCCTACAGAGTTCATGGTCATTGCAGAGAACATGAACGGCAGCATAGCACCGATAAACAGACCGATAATTACCATTGGATCCAGCAGACTGATTTCTGTAATCTTTGCAACCTGTGAGAAGGAAGCAAACAGAGCCAGTGCAGTCAGTGCTGCAGAACCGATTGCAAATCCTTTACCGATTGCTGCAGTTGTATTTCCAACAGAGTCCAGCTTATCTGTAATTTCTCTTACGCCTTCCGGAAGTTCGGACATTTCTGCGATACCACCGGCATTATCGGATACAGGACCGTATGCGTCTACTGCTACTACCATACCTGTAGTGGAAAGCATGCCGACAGCCGCCAGAGCGATACCGTATAATCCTGCAAATCCGTTTGCAACAAAGATACCTACTGCAATGCAGATGATCGGCCATACAGTGGACAGCATACCAACGCCCAGTCCGCTGATGATAGTTGTAGCAGCACCTGTCTGAGACTGGTCTGCGATACTTTTAACGGATTTGTAATCTCCGGATGTATAGATTTCTGTAATCTTACCGATTGCAATACCAACTACCAGACCTGCGATAATCGCAATTGCACAGTTGTAATTTCCAAGCATTGCTTTACTCAGAATGACAGACACGATAATCACGATGACACCGCTGATATATGTACCCATATTCAGCGCTGTTGCCGGGTTGCCACCTTCTTTTCCTCTTACACACAGGATACCGATGATGGAAGCAATAATTCCCACAGCTGACAGAATCAGCGGGAACAGGGAACCTTCCAGCGGTGGCAGATTG
Organism: uncultured Clostridia bacterium; assembly: GCA_963558985.1. Lineage (GTDB taxonomy): Bacteria > Bacillota > Clostridia > Peptostreptococcales > Anaerovoracaceae > Hominibacterium. The sequence continues at coordinate 11,992 of CAUWJW010000010.1, forward strand.
AACTCAGCACCGAATGTCGGAGCAATAGTCGGAACGATAACTGCAATTGTAATTGCGGAAATAATAGAACCTACATAGGATTCAAACAGGTCGGAACCCATACCTGCAACGTCACCAACGTTATCACCAACGTTATCTGCAATAACAGCAGGGTTTCTCGGGTCATCTTCCGGGATTCCCGCTTCTACCTTACCTACCAGGTCAGCGCCTACGTCAGCAGCCTTTGTATAGATACCGCCGCCTACACGTCCAAACAGCGCCATAGAAGAAGCACCCAGACCGAAACCGGTTACCACATCTGCACAATCAACGCCCATAACAACGAAGATTACGCCAAGTCCCAGCAGACCCAGGCAGGATACACAAAGCCCCATAACCGCTCCGGAACGGAACGCTACTTTCAGTGCCTTGTTCATACCGCCTTCGTGAGCAGCATTTGCTGTTCTTACATTACCTTTGGTAGCAACATTCATACCAAAGAAACCTGCCAGAACAGACAGCAGAGCCCCGATCACATAGAGAACTGCTGTTACCGGACTGATAAACACTCCGATTACAACGGCAATTACTACAATTACAATGATCATTACCTTGTACTCTCTTCTAAGGAACGCCATTGCGCCTTCTCTGATGTGACCTGCAATTTCCTTCATGCGGTCATTACCCTCATCAACCTTATTGATCCAAGAAGCCAGTGAAAAAGCTACAATTAGACCAATTATCGCTGCAATGGGGGCAATAAAAGATAAGTTGTCCATAAAAATGATACCTCCCTCTCACTTCTAACACAACTATAAGAGGCGCCTTATGACACCTCTTACTTAAAAGTGAAATATAAAATAAAATTAAACAAAACCAATAACTGCTGTCCTAACCCTCCAGCATAACCAGTACGAGAGACAGTACGATAAACAGAATCGCTGCTGTTGTGGAAATCTTATTCAGGATACCTTCATAGCCCTGACTCTTCTTCTTGCCGAACAGCTGCTCTGCACCTCCTCCGATAGAGCCTGATAAACCGGCACTATTGCTGGACTGCAGCAGGATACTTATGATTAAAATAATACTGGCGATTCCCAGTATTACCATAAGAAATGTCTGCATCTTTTTACCTCCTTATAAAGTAACTTCATAAGTTTACCACAGGAGATGCCAAAAATCAAGTTTTTTCCTGCTCTTTTAATGTTTTCTCTATGGTTTCCGGTACACCCCACAGCAAAATGGATACAGGCTGCATTCTGCTGAAGTGTTCCCTGCCGATTACACAAAGGATTACAATAATCCCGAAAGGCAGCGCAGCTACAGGAATCCCCAGCGGCATAAAAATTACACCTAAGGATGCATTTAAAAGAACGGAAAACAAGGCCATAACTGCCGTAAAGATTCCGGAAGCCACACTCATGCGAAAGGCTCTGCCAAAGAGTCCCATTCCCACCAGCGCCGCATTAAATCCATAAAGTCCGATAGCAATATGATCTGCAGGCAGTCCCAGTGCGACTGCAGATCCAGTCCCCAAAGCAGCACACACAATGGCAACAATCGTATCGACCCTAGAAGAAATCAGCAGACCTAAAAGCAGACAGATTCCCGATGGAATCCCCGCCTGAAAACAGATTTCTCCTACACCTGCAATAGTTGATGCAAAGAAGGTATACGGATCCATAGTGCCCAAAGCTTCTGTCACCTGTCCAAGCTGAGGCAGAGAATAAAGCTGCGGATTCATATTCTGCATATGAAGAAGGGCCGGAATCAGCATCATCAGCGTCACGCAGTACGGCACAGACAGTGACGGAGCCTCCCACTTTGCAAGAAAAGCATTAATGCCGGCAGTCACAATCACACTTACTGCACCTCCCGCTGCCGCATAAATAAGCAGCTGAGGATAAGCTGCAGTAACCGTATATCCCCATAAAGAAATTCCAAGACCGACTACAGCGCCACTAAAGGTATACAGCCCGTGCCTGACCAGAAATTTATCTACTCCGATCAGATAAGCTGTCGCCGAAGCCGCACATGCACCGACAAGTGCAGTAAGGAGCTGGGACGGCGCGCCAAGATAAATACCCAGCATAACCAGAAGTCCAGTCACAGGATTATCACTCAGTACAATCTGCCCAAACCCGGAAAGTACAGAGTCAAGAAAACCGACTGCTCTGTTTTTTTCGCCGTATTTCTTAAAGGCGTCTACCCCGGGAAATTTACAGCTTGCAATTGCAGACATACTACTCACCTCCTATTTTACAGAATAAATCATTCTTCCTCTGTTAAATGTCATCAGCGGTTTCATTTCAAAAATCGCATCGTTATCCTCATATTCGTAAGGATTCCTGTCAATTACAGTCAAATCCGCATCCTTTCCCACTTCAATGCTCCCTTTTTCCTTTTCCAGCCCGGCTGCATAAGCTGCATTAACAGTAAACAGCTTCAGCGCTTCTGTCATAGAAATATTACGGACAGGATTTCTTCCGCGGACGCAGTGAGCGATATCCGTCAGCGGCGTCATCCCTGTAACAGGGCAGTCAGAACCTGCGCAAACAATATTTCCGGCTTCAACGACTGCTTTAAACGGATCAATCCGGTCTCCCCGCTCCCTGCCTAAAACACCCGCAAAATCTTCATCCCACAGATAGGAAAATCCCGGCTGCATAGAAAGAATCAGGTTCAGTTCTTTTGCCATTTTAATCTGGCTTTCTGTAGGCAGACAGAAATGCTCAATGCGGTGACGCAGATCTTTTGCGCCCTGCTCGGTAATGACCCTGTGATAAGTATAAATCAGCTGGTCAATCGCCCGCTCTCCAACTGCATGCATGGCACACTGCATATTATTTTCATGAGCAGTTTTTACAACCTGATAAATTTCCTCATCATTATGATAAAGCACTCCCCGCAGAGCCGGAGCTGTAACATAAGGCTCAAAATTTGCCATGGTATATTCAAACGCCGCTCCATCTAAGGTCAGACAGCCACCAACTCGAGGCAGCCCCATCTCTTTTGCCTTATTGACATCCCAGGTCTGGTAAAAAGCCGTCATACCCATCGGCAGGCTTTCTCCCCGCTCCATAAAAAGTTTCATATCCCGGTCCCCTTCCACAAACTGCCCGAAAAGGCCGTGAATATTGGAAAGTCCCTGTGATGCTCCATATTCTACACAATCTGCAATGAACTGCCACAACTGATCATCACTGAGAGAACCTAAAATTTTAGATGTAGCGAAAAAAGAAGACTCATCCGATGTATAAACACCTGTCGGCTCGCCGTTTATTTTTTCTACACCGGGCAGGTTTTCCGGCACCTGCGCAATCTTCATACCAGCGCTGTTGCAGCAGCAGCCGTGCAAAGTTGCTGCAAAAATAGTAATCAGGTGTCCGTGACAGATTTCATCCAGTTCCTTTGCAGTAGGATACCGTGTTTCTTTAATCGCCTGCGGCACGTAATTCATTCCGTATACGTATTCTCCTTCATCTGCTTCCGTACAGGCCTTCTCCATCCGCTTAAGAACCTCTTCAATGCTTGCTGCGTCTGACAAGTCTACACTATTGAGACAAAGACCTGCCAGCGGCACATGGTTATGGCAGTCAAAAAGGCCCGGCAGCACAGTCGCGCCTTCTAAATCAATCAGTTCGTCCGCATCCTTTTCATAGGCTTCACCTTCTCCGAGAGCTGCAATCTTGCCATCCTTAACGGCAATCCATGTTTTTTTAGAAAGGGTTTCATCCATTGTAATAATAGTTCCGTTATATAATACTTGATCAAATTTCATAATTGTCCTCCTATTTGGTTTTGGTAAGTTTATTATAGATTTTTACAGAAAATATTCAATAATCTGAAATTTTATTTATATACGCATTTTTTTGCTTCCTGCACATTTTGAGTAGGTATTTTCCGATTTTTTTTACGATTGCAGTCAAATCAGTCCTGTATTATGATAGTGATATGTTTAAATTTCAAAATCAGGGAGGGAGATTTCTATGAATAAAATTGAAAAAAACGATATTAGGCTTCTCAGCCATATGATTTATACGATTTACAGTACAGAGGATTTAAGGCAGATGCGCCTGGAGTTTCTCAAGCTTCTGAAATACATTATCCCCTTTGATACAGCTAATTTTTTTCTGGTGAATTCGGATCCTGACTGTAACTATACCCTTACCGATCCGGTAAACGTAAACAGTCTTAAAAATCCTGATGTGGCTGGTGTGTTAAAAGAATACATGGAACATTGCTTTGAGATTGACAGTACCCACTGGCTGTGCAATACAAAGAAATCTATCGCTTACCGAAGTACAGATTTTCTTTCTGAAGCGTCTCTTGAGAACACACAGTACTACCGTGAAATGTTTCTTCCCTTTGATCTGCATTTCGGCGCACAGGCTGTTCTGGCTCACAATGACGATTGTGTCGGGCTCCTTACTTTATTTCGTTCAAAGGAATCTCCTAATTTTACCGATACAGAAATTTTTTACCTGGATAATCTGAAGGATCATTTATCCAAACGGCTCTATGAAGCAAAGTCCCAAAGCAGTACCGCAGAGCCTGCCGGGTTCGATGCGGCCTTTTATATGAATTTGTATAATCTGACCCGGCGGGAATGTGAAATCCTGGATTTCCTATTGCAGGGTCTTACCAATGAGCAGTTGAGCGAAAAACTATGTATTTCCGAAAACACATTAAGGCGCCATCTTTATAATTTGTATCAAAAACTAGGAATCCGCCACCGCTGGGAGCTGCATTTTCTGGACAGAAAAAAACGCTGAGCAAAAATCCCCTCAGCGTTTTTCCTATTGCATATGAAGTTTCTTATTTTAAATTATAAAATGCATCAAACCCCGCATACTGTCCGGAGCTGTCCAGCAGTTCCTCGATTCTCAAAAGCTGATTGTACTTTGCAATACGATCTGTTCTGGACAGGGAGCCGGTCTTAATCTGTCCTGCATTGAGACCAACTACAATGTCTGCAATAGTTGTATCCTCAGTTTCACCGCTTCTGTGAGAAACGACTGCTGTATATCCTGCCTTCTTAGCCATTTCAATCGCATCAAAAGTTTCTGTCAGCGTACCGATCTGGTTTACTTTAATCAGAATAGAGTTTGCGATCCCCTTCTCAATACCGCTTGCCAGTCTTTCGGTATTTGTAACAAACAGGTCATCTCCTACCAGCTGAATCTTCTTGCCCAGCTTTTCAGTCAGCAGCTTCCATCCGTTCCAGTCATCTTCTGCCAGTCCGTCTTCAATGGAAATAATCGGATATTTGTCAGCCAGCATTTCGTAGTAAGCAACCATTTCCGCCGCTGTTCTGCTGACACCTTCACCTGTAAGATTATAAATATCCTTATCTGCATCGTAAAATTCGCTGGCCGCTACGTCAAGCGCAATCTTTACATCATCACCCGGTTTGTAGCCTGCTTTTTCGATGGCCTCAATAATCGCCTGAATTGCCTCTTCATTCGTAGACAGGTTCGGAGCAAATCCGCCTTCATCACCGACTGCAGTGTTCAGACCCTTTGCTTTCAGAACAGCTTTCAGACTGTGGAACACTTCTGCACCCATTCTCAGCGCCTCACGGAACGTAGGCGCACCTGCCGGCATAATCATAAATTCCTGAATATCCACCGTATTATCTGCATGAGATCCGCCGTTTAAGATATTCATCATAGGAGTAGGAAGCACTTTTCCGTTCACTCCCCCCAGATACTGGAACAGCGGAAGTCCCAGTGATTCAGCTGCAGCTCTTGCTGCCGCCATAGAAACACCCAGGATTGCATTTGCACCCAGTCTGCCTTTGTTCGGTGTTCCATCCATTTCAATCAGCATTTTGTCCAGACCTACCTGGTCAAAAACATCATAACCCAGCACCTGGTCTGCAATAATCGTATTAACGTTTTCAACTGCCTGCAATGTTCCTTTTCCCAGATAACGGTTCTTATCTCCGTCTCTCAGCTCAACAGCCTCATGTACACCTGTGGATGCTCCGGAAGGAACCATAGCTCTTCCGATACTGCCGTCATCCAGCAGAACTTCTACTTCAACTGTAGGATTTCCTCTTGAATCAAGCACTTCCCGCGCAATTACATCTTCAATAAACGCCATAATCGTATCCTCCTTATATATTTAAAAATCAATAATTTCCATAAAGTCCTCTGCATTAAGACTTGCGCCTCCTACTAAAGCGCCGTCAATATTGCTCATGTTCATAATTTCTGTCGCATTGGCAGGCTTCACACTTCCGCCATACAGAACTACCGTCTCATCTGCTGTTTCTTCTCCGTACAAAGCTTCTATTGCATTACGGATAAATTCACACATGTCTTCTGCCTGCTCCGGCGCAGCTGTCCTTCCCGTTCCGATAGCCCATACCGGCTCATAGGCAATTACAAGCCGTGCTGCCTGCTCCGGCGAAATCCCTGCTAATGCACCCATCAGCTGATCTCTTACCACCAGATACTGCTCCTCTTTTTCCCTCTGTTCCAGATTTTCACCTACACAAAGGATCGGTACAATGGAGCCTTGAAAAATTCTCTTTAGCTTTTTATTAATAAACTCGCTGGTTTCTCCAAAATACTGTCTTCTCTCAGAGTGCCCGATAATGCAGTAATCTACACCCACATCTTCCAGCATTTTCACTGAAACTTCTCCGGTAAAGGCTCCTTCATCCTCATAAAAGGCATTCTGTGCGCCCACCTTAATATTGGTTCCGGAAAACAGGTTCTTCAAAAGACTCAGATATACATAAGGCGCACAGACAGCTGTCCTCACGTCTGTATCCTTATACAGGGCTTTGAAGTCTTCTGCAAAGGAAACAACTTCTCTGCCCGTTTTAAACATTTTCCAATTTCCTGCGATAAAAGGTGTCCTCATTGTTTCTCCTCCAATACTTCAATCCCCGGAAGTGCCTTGCCTTCCAGAAATTCCAAAGATGCGCCACCGCCTGTAGAAATATGCGTCATTTTGTCTCCATAGCCAAACTGCTCCACTGCTGCAGCCGAATCACCGCCGCCGATAATGGTCACTGCATTGCTGCCGGCCAGGCTCTCTGCCACCTGCTTTGTTCCTTCTGCAAAATTCGGCATCTCAAATACACCCATCGGGCCGTTCCATACAACAGTACCCGCCTGTTCCAGCTCTGCGCGGATCTGTTCAGCAGACTTCGGTCCGATGTCCATACCCATCTGATCAGCCGGTATGGATTCTCTGTCACATATTGTTTTCGGACTGTGATTGTCAAATTCTTTTGCACAGACAACATCCACCGGAAGAAGCAGTTTCACGCCTGCGTCTTCAGCCTGTTTCATCAGCTGCCCTGCCAGCTGAATACTCTCTTCATCCAGAATCGAGGTTCCAATCTCCAGACCCATAGCCTTAAAGAAGGTATAGCTCATCCCTCCCCCGATCACAAGTGTATCTACTTTTTTCATCAGGTTTTCAATTACAGGAATCTTATCTCCCACTTTTGCACCTCCCATAATGGCAACAAACGGTCTCTTGGGATTTTCCAAAGCTTCGCCCAGGAACTTCACTTCTTTTTCAATCAAAAAACCGGAAACGGCAGGCAGATAATCTGCAACGCCTGCTGTAGAGCAGTGGGCTCTGTGT
>CAUWJW010000011.1:0-19475 GCA_963558985.1 uncultured Clostridia bacterium
CTTGCCTTTTCATAAAGCAGAATTTCGGTCTTCATATCCTGAATCCCCTTTAAAATATTAGGAGATATGAGGTGGATATCGTCTGCCATGCCGCATAATACCTTTACTGCATTGAGAATTGCTGCTGCAGAAGCAACCATTCTCCTTGAACTGCGCCCTGTGACAATCTGTCCGTCAGGCAGTTCCAAAGACATGACAACTACATTCTCATATCTGACATTGCAGTTTCTTTTGTATTCGGCATAGTCTCTTGCAGGTTTTACAACTTTTCTGTCTTCTACCTTCAAATCAAGCTCGTCCATAAGAAGCTTGCTTCTCTCTACTGCCCCATCATTGATCTTCCCTTTTTTAAAGTCGCACAGAGCCATCAAATATCTGCGAATTACTTCCTGACAGGCAGCTTCCTTTACGATATCATCATCAATAATACTAAATCCGGCACGGTTGACGCCCATGTCTGTAGGGCTCTTATATTCGGATTCTTCTCCTGTAATCTTTTCTATAATTCTTTTGACTACCGGAAAAACTTCGAGATCGCGATTGTAATTTACAGCCATTTGTCCATATGCATCCAGATGGAAAGAGTCTATCATATTCACATCTCTCAAATCTGCAGTTGCGGCTTCATAAGCAATATTTACCGGATGCTTCAGAGGAATACTCCAGATTGGGAATGTTTCAAACTTGGCATAGCGCGCTTTTGTTCCCCTTTTATAATCATGGTACAGCTGTGATAAACATGTCGCCAGTTTACCGCTTCCTCCTCCGGGTCCTGTCACGACTACAAGAGGCTTTTTTATTTCGATATACGGATTAGCGCCGTAGCCTTCATCACTTACAATTGTTTCTACATCTGTAGGGTATCCCTTTGTAAAGCGGTGCTTGTAAGTTTTTATTCCTCTTCTCTGCAGTTTGTTTAAAAATATATCTACAGCAGGTTCATCATCTTCATATCTGGTCACAACAACACTGTTAATTGCTAGATTGTACTGCCTGAAAGTATCAATCAGCCTTAAAACTTCCAAGTCATATGTAATTCCAAAATCAGCTCTGGTTTTGCTGGTGGTAATATCTCCGGAATAAATGCATATAATAACTTCTACCTGATCCTTCATTCTCTGCAGCAGCTTTATCTTTGCATTTTCATCAAATCCGGGAAGAACACGCATAGCATGCTTATCATGGACCAGCTTGCCTCCAAATTCCAAATACAATCTTTCACTGTTTCCGGCATTGATTCGCTCTAAAATGTACTTGGACTGCTCTTCAATATATTTTTCTGCATCAAAACCTATTTTTTCCATACAACTTTTTCTCCTTCTCTTCAAAAAACGCAAATGGCGGAATGTGACTCCCGCCTGAAGCTGATCATTTTACATTAAAACGACTGCACCGATTACTGTAGTTACTACCATTGCAGCAATAATTGCAACAGCAACAATCCGAATCGTCTTTTTTCTCATCATCTGAAATCCCTCCTTTTTGTATGATCTAAGATCCTACATCAGTTCTATATTTAATTTATTTCTCCCCTCAAGCAGGCCTTTAAGACTGATATGATAATCAATATCAAGACTTCCTGTTCCGTCAGACCTTAAGTTATTTTCAATATGGTTTGTTAAAACCTCCATCTCTATGGTTCCGTAGGGTGTATCGTAGTATCCGGTATAGCGTTTGCCCTTTTCAAATTCGATTTCTGTATCGATTCCTACATTTTTCCCGACACGTTTCATTTTGATGTTTCCATCCTTCAGCTTTAATCTGGTACGGCATCCGGGCATACCTGAAATTTCACTTTCATCATAAATCAGATACAGCGCCTCCCCTTTTTCATAGAGCTTTCCTTCGGTTACAAATTCCATTTGATCTTCTTCTAAATCGGCTGTTACCTGCGTACCAATTATTTTCATCATAATTTCTCTCATTTTTTTATTTCCTCCAGTACCTGTTCCAGCTGTTCCTTATTGAAGTGGTACTTCTTCAGACAAAACTGACATTGAAGTTCTGCTTCACCATCTTCATGAATAATCTGCTTCAAATCATTTTCACCTATGGACATCAGTGCTTTTTCAAGTCTATGTCTGCTGCAGTCGCAGTTCCATTTTATTTCTCTTTCTTCCAGAACCTGAGGTTTGTATTCTTCAGGCATATCCCGGAATATTTCATCCATCAGAGTTCTTACAGTTCCTGCTTGTGTTTTTCCGGCTGAATGTTCTTCTACTTTTTTTATAATGGAAGTCAGAGGCTCCATCTTGCCTATCATTTCTTCCAATGCTGTTACAGCTTCTTCTTGTGCATCCGGAAGCATTTGTATAATCATGCCGCCTGCAGCGCCCACTGTATAGTCTCTTTCTATTCTGACTCCCAGAGCTACGGAAGTATTCTGCTGTTCAGAAATAAAGAAATAGGCAGTAAGATCTTCTGCAATTTCTCCATTCACTAAAGCAATCGTACCCATATAGGGTTCTTTCATTCCTAAATCTTTAATAACTTTAAGATCTCCAATGCCGAGGGAACCTCCTACATCTAATTTGCCTTCTTTTGTCAATGGAAGATCCACATCCGGATTTGCAATATATCCTTTGACAGATCCTGTTCCATCTGCTGTAGCCAATATCTGTTTTGCTGGTCCGTCTCCTTTAAACTGTACAGTCAGTTTATCTGATGGGTTCTTTAACATAATACCCATTAAACCTGCTGCAGTAAGAACTCTTCCAAGACCTGCAGAAGCCAGCGGCGTTGTCTGATGTATTTTACGTGCTTCTTCTGTCATATCTGTAGAAATAGTAAGATATACTCTATATGATTTACTTTTATCAATTGCTATAAGTGCATTTCCCATTTTCGCTTTCCCCTCTCATATAATCACTTCCTTCAATTCTATCATAGTTGTAAGAAATTATTAATATCTTTATTGGATATTTACATGTTTTCAACACAAAAAAATCATAAAAAATGTGTATATTAAATTTATCAAAAGGATAAAAGGAGGAAACGATTATGGATAACTTTAATAACAATCACTATAATTATACAAACGGACCAAACTCCGGCCAGTTTCAGACAAATCTCAGTCATTCGATTATGTCTTCCGGGGGACCAGATGGACAGGAGCCACCTTTTGGAAATGGCAGATCTTCTTCAAAAAAGAAAAAAAAGGGTAAGCCTGTTACGCTCACAAGAGGCAGCCTGACTGCTCTGGTTCTTGTCTGCATCCTGCTTTCCAGTGCATTTGGTTTCGGGGGCGCTGTACTTGCAGGCAACTATGCGGCACCTTCCGGCTCTGCAGGGCAACAGAACACCAATAATGCCAAAACAACAGGATTTGATCTTGAAGATGCTACCGGCAGTGCTATGACCGTGCAGGAAATTACAGCAAAGACACAAGATTCTGTTGTTGAAATTAAAACTGAATCCGTTCAGGCGGATACGTGGATGCAGCAGTATGTTACAGAGGGTGCCGGAAGTGGCGTAATTATTAAGAGCAACGGATATATTATTACAAACAATCATGTCATTGAAGGTGCAAGCAAAATTACCGTTACTACCAGCAATAATAAAGAGTATGAGGCAAAGCTGGTAGGAACAGATGCTGATACAGATATTGCTGTCTTGAAGATTAATGCCCGTAATCTGGCAGCTGCGAATATGGGAAACAGCAGCCAGCTTAATGTTGGAGACATGGCTGTTGCAATCGGAAATCCTCTGGGTGAACTGGGAGGCACAGTAACAGCAGGTATTATCAGTGCTTTGGATCGTTCTATCAGTATTGACGGCAAAACAATGTCTCTTCTTCAGACAGATACTTCCATTAATCCCGGAAATTCCGGAGGCGGCCTGTTTAACCAGTACGGGCAGCTGGTCGGTGTAGTAGTTGCAAAATCTTCCGGATCAGATGTAGAAGGTCTTGGTTTTGCTATTCCAATCAATACTGCAGCCGATGTAGCTTCTCAGCTGATGAAAGGCGGCTATGTAAAAGGAAAGCCTTTTACCGGAATGACTTATGTAGATACCTCTTCTCAGCAGCAGGGAAATGATTTCAGTGATATTTTCGGCGGCTCTTTCGGCACTCCAGGCCAGAGCACAGGTTCTGTATATATACAGGAAGTTAATACTTCCAATGCTAAGAAAGCCGGATTTAAAGCTGGAGATCTTGTCTATTCTATTGACGGAGAGGAGATAGACAGTATAGAAACACTTTCTTCTATCATTACTTCTCATAAGGTCGGTGATACCGTTACCTACATTGTACTGCGCGATGGACAGTCAATTGAAATTGATTTAAAGCTAACTGAAAAAACTTCCTCTTAAAATAAGTATTATATAAAGTAAACAAAACACCCTGGCATCTTTTTTGTACCAGGGTGTTTTGTTTACCTTATTCTTTATGCAGAATTTCCATAAGCTTTGATTTTACCTCCAGCTGCTTCTCTTTTGTGAATCCCGCCGCTTCAATTTCTTCTTCATTGTCTTCTATCAGACAAAGAGGCGGAAAGAGGACGCACCACCAGTTCTGCCCTTCCCCTTTTCCCAGGGTTACATTCAATGCTTCATAGTTTCCTGCAGGAAAATATAAATCTCCATAAGTTTTAGCCGGAATCCAGCGGACTCCTAAATCTGCCTGAGCTGTATACTTCTTTCCGTTTTTCTTAATGACTGCTTCTGCAGTTTCCTCCATATCTTTTAAATGCTCCTGCAAATATTTTCTCGACTGATGGATGCTCCCGCTGTTTTCTAAATTACTTACCTCTTTAATGATTTCATCTCTCACTTTTAATTTCAGATTTTGATCTTCGACACTATCACTGTTTGCAATTACATGAAGTCTTATTACGCCGGTGTATTGATTTGCCGGCTCATCTGCATATGTATAAAACAGGATGAACCCCATAACGATAACTAAAATCAAACTCAATACGCACTTTTCTTTTATATCTGTGTTTTTCATAAATAAAAAATCCTCCCTTGTATTTTAAGTTTTGCCCGGGAGGATTTTTTTATACGTTTTATTTTACAATCAAAAGGCGAGTTCCCTCTTTTATATCACTTTCTTTTTCCAGCTGGTTTACTTCTTTTAAATTTTTTACAGGTATTTTGTATTTTTTTCCAATATCCCATAATTTATCCGCTTTTCTTGCAACATAGATTGCCATGGCCGAAGGCCGTTTCGTCTCTTTTGATTCTACAAAGCATGGATTTTTTATCAATTTTATTTCTTTTTTTTGAATCACAGCTGTTTCTATCTTTAAGCTTGCATTTATTTCAATCTGTTTTCCGCTTATTTTATCAAACCACATATCTTTAATTTCTGTATAGCTTTCTGCTTCCATATTTTCTCCTGCAGCAGCAATTTCCATAGTTCCCCTAAATGGAACATCCTGTTTAACCGAAAATGCTCTGTTTTTTTCTTCGCAAAAGCAAATCACGCATACTTCCAAAATTCCTTCTGCCAGAACTCTCCCCTGCTGTACTGTATTTTTTTGTTCTTTTACATGACCATTTATGTATATTACTCTGTCTGCCCGCCCTGAAGCATCAGGTATAGACAATATTTCTCTTGCGGAAACCTCGGCAGCGCCTGTATCTATAACTGCTTCTGCCTTTTTTTCAGTAAAATCATAAGAGGTATCTCTAGAACAATGATACAGATCAGTAACGATTTCTTTTTCAAGATTCGTAACAATCTCTACAGAAGTATCTATGGTTCCTTCCAGCAAAAAATTTCCCTCATCTTCATCTATCTTTAGATTCAATTCTTTGCTGTTAAAGGAAACTTTGCTTCTTGCCGGTTTTTCCTCCTGATCCATAAGAATAAATTGAGTAAAATCAGTTTTTCCCTGAAAAAAGTATGGTTGACTCCTTTTTTCTTCTTCCCCCTCTTCTTCTCCAAGATAAAGAATATTTGCTATGATATTTGCGTTTATTACTATTTTTTCTGATGTAATCTGCCTGTGATTTTCTACTACTCTGATATGGGAATTTAAAATTTTCACCGGTTTCGGACTTCCCTCTTTCAGATTTAATTTTTCCGATATATCAATTACTTCCTGTTTTTGCAAAGCCGCATGACTTACTTGAACTTTTTCTTTCATAAGTTCCAATTCCTGATTTCTGATTCCTTCAAAAAGTTCCAGATTTTTTTCTGCATATTCGTAAAGATAAAGCGTAATCGTTACTTTTGCCCGGAACTTTCTTTCATTGATAATCGTATATTCGATCTTATCAATTTTTGGAACTAAAGAAATATTAGACATTGGAGAGGCTGTTACTTGCCAGTCTGTTTTAAAAGGCAGGCGAGATCTGATAATAGAAATCACTTCTTCATTTTCTTTTTCTTCCGGTAAGTACAGTGTGTGAAGATCTGCTTCACCTGTAATCCGGATACTGTCTCCGTCATCCTGTCCCACCTGTATCTCTTTGCTAGACAAAAAAGCATTTCCTTCTATAGAAAGAATCTTTTTTAAATCAGGTTTAATGTCAGGTACTAAGATATCTTCTTCTATAAAAATATCTGTTTCTAATTTCTGAACAATCGCTTTTACTTTCAAATCTTCATAGATTGCTCCGCTCTCCAATGGAATGATTTTTAAATGTTGTGAGGCCGGTTTGCTTTTAATTTCTTCACGATCATCTGATTCCAGCAAAATAGGTTCTAAATCAGGTTCCTTTTTTTCTTCTTGCGGTTCAGGAACAAGAAGTCTATCATAAGGAGATGGATCAAAATGCTCTTCTTCTATATTTGATTGTTCCTTTTTTTCTGCTGATTTTGCCGGCTGAAGCGCAAATGAAGGTATTTTCTCTTCTCCATAAGTCATATTCTTTCCCCCTCTGTTTCTCTTCATATTCTTTCTCTATTTTATTCAGCAGCAAAAACATTTATGAGTTAAAAAACGCAAGTTGGCATTTATTACCAACCTGCGTTTTTTAATAAAATCTTTCAGATTCTGATTTCTCTTTAAACAAGCTTCAAAAATTCCTCTTATCATATTGTTTCACGTGAAACCTTGTTCTTTAGCTCAGTGTTTTCAACATTTCTATCAAACGTTCTAAATCTTCTTTGTTGTAATACTCTATTTCTATTTTTCCTTTTTTCCCTTTTTGTGTCAAATTAACTTTTGTTCCCATTATTTGTTTTAAGTCTTCTTCCACCCTAATTACATCTGCACTCTTTTCTATTTTTTTTCTGGAGTTTTTTTTCTTTTGCACATAATTTTCTTTAATCAGCTTTTCAAGTTCTCTTACTGATAGATTTTTTTCCAGAACTAATTTAGCCAGTTCCAGTTGTTTCTCAGGATCACCGATTCCTGCAATGGCTCTTGCATGACCAGTCGTTAGCTTTCCTTCTGAAACAAAGTTTTTTACGGCTTCTGGAAGTTTTAAAAGACGAAGTGCGTTTGTAATATATGGTCTGCTCTTTCCTACACTTTTAGAAACTTGCTCCTGTGTCATACCAAAAGATACAATCATCTGATTGAGTCCTTCAGCTTCTTCTATTGGATTCAAATCTTCCCTTTGCATATTTTCTATGATTGCCATAAGCATATTTTGCTCATCGGTCAATTCTTTTACAATACAAGGAATTTCTTTTAGTCCGGCTTTTCTGCAAGCTCTCCATCTTCTTTCACCGGCTACAATTTCATAACCTATTTCGGCTTTTCTTAAAATTACCGGTTGAATAAGACCATGTTCCTTAATGGAAGTTGCCAGTTCCTCCAGTTTTTCTTCATCAAAACTTTTTCTTGGCTGGTTTTCATTTGGTTTTATATTATTTATATCTACAAAAGAAATCCCCTGTGCCTTCGTATCTTCTGTAGGTTCAATGGAAATTTCTTTTGTATCTATTTCTGCATTTCCAAATAACGCTTCTAATCCTTTGCCCAATCCCCTATTCTTTGATACTGCCATTATTCTTCTTCCTCCAAGCTAAGAAATTCTTCTGCAAATTCCTGATATGCCATAGCCCCTGCTGATTTTGGATCATACTGCATAATCGGCATCCCATAACTTGGAGCTTCTGCTAATCTTACATTTCTAGGTATTACAGTAGTATATACTTTTTCTTTAAAGTATTTTTTTACTTCTTCTACTACCTGAATAGATAGATTTGTTCTTCCATCAAACATACTGAGGATAACGCCTTGAATTTCCAGTTTTGGATTCATATTTTTCTTTACAATTTCGATTGTACTCATCAGCTGACTTACACCTTCCAATGCATAAAACTCACACTGAATCGGAATCAATACAGAATCAACAGCTGTTAATGAGTTAATTGTCAAAAGTCCTAAAGATGGAGGACAATCAATAAAAATATAATCATAATCAGGTTTAACCTGATCCAACGCATTTTTAAGTCTCTTTTCTCTTCCCTTCAGCTGAATCAACTCTACTTCGGCACCCGCCAACTGAACACTGGCCGGAATAATATCTAAATTATTCACTTCTGTATGAACTATTGCAGTTTTCGTATCTATATTTTCTTCCACTAAAATTTCATAAGAAGTGTTTCCAAGTTCTTTCTTTGATAATCCAATACCACTTGTAGTATTACCCTGAGGATCAATATCCAATATTAAAACTTTTTTCCCTTTTAAAGCCAGGCATGCCGCAAGGTTAATATTTGTAGTTGTTTTTCCTACGCCGCCTTTCTGGTTAAATATTGCAATCGCTTTTCCCAACTTCTCTCCTCCTTTAGATGTAAACTATCTAATAAATTCCACATAATCTGATTATATACTATCACGCTTTTTTTTACTATAGTTTTACACAAAAAAAGGAATGTTTCACGTGAAACATTCCTTTATTGGTTAACCGCCTGTTTTGGTTTTGAAATATTCTTAGGTATTGTTATTTTAACTTCATAGAATTCCCCTCTGTCTTCTTGTGTATATTTAGCACCTTGTTCAACCTGAAAGATTTCATTAAAGGTTTTTCTTATTGTATTTAAATAAAGTTTATAACTTATGTATCTTATTTTATTTTGTCTGCGTTTTTCTTCTTGCTGTTTTTCAAGTATGTCTCTAATCAATTTTTCACTCTGTCTTACATTTAAACCATGAGCTGCTATTCTTTCTATTATCATTCTTCTTGTTTCATCATCCGGTACTTTCAGAAGTGCTCTTGCATGCCGTTCTGTAAGTCTGTTTTCAATTAATGCAGTTTGTATATCTTCCGGTAGTGAAAGAAGTCTGATTTTATTCGATATTGTTGATTGTTTTTTACCTACTCTTTCTGCCAGTTCTCCCTGTGTAAGATTAAATTCTTCCATTAGTTTATAATAAGCGTGAGCTTCTTCCATATATCCTAAATTTTCACGCTGTACATTTTCTACCAATGCAATAATTGCGGCATCTTTTTCATCTGCATCTCTTACAAGAGCAGGTATTTTGTTAAGTCCTGCCATTGTCGCAGCTCTAAGCCGTCTCTCCCCTGCAATCAGAATATAGTGACCATTAAATGATTTTTTTACAATAACAGGCTGTATGACACCATATTCTTTAATTGAATCCCTTAATTCAAAAAGTTCTTCTTCTCCAAAGATTTTTCTTGGCTGATCCGGATTTGCTTTTATTAAATCTATGGATATATCTGAAACTTTTTTAATCAACATTTCATCCCCCTCCTTGTCCTACTTTTATATTAGCAGGACCTATTATAAGATGAAAGTATTTTTTTACAACAAAAACCTCCAAAATTAATTATTTTAGAGGTTCTTTCGATGGTGTTCCCGCTTTTCTCGGGTATTTTGCAGGAGTTATCCCTGTTTTTTTTATGAAAAGAATGTTGTGATTCATATCAAATTCTTCTAAAAATGTTTTTTCTTTTCGTACTAAATTTCCTCCTAGAATCTTAATTGCTCTTTCTGCTTCTTTCACTTCATTTACTACATCAGGCCCTTTATATGCTAAAAACCATCTATTCTTCTTTATAAAAGGAAGACAGTATTCAGATAAAGTAGCTAAATTTGCAACAGCTCTGGAAACGCATATATCATATTTCTCTCTATGTTCTTTTTTCCTTGCCAGTTCCTCTGCTCTTCCATGAATAAGCGTTACATTTCTGATTCCAATCTGCTCACAAAGTTCTTTTATAATTTTTATTCTTTTATTCAGTGAATCAATTAAAACAAATTGTTTTTCCGGAGCTGCCAAAGCAAGAGGAATTCCCGGAAATCCACCTCCGGTTCCTACATCTACTACGGTTTTTGCAGCCTGAAATTCTTCAAATGGAACACATAACAAGGAATCTATATAGTGTTTTACAATAAATTCTTCAGGTTCAACAATAGAAGTAAGATTTATAACTTTATTCCATTTTAAAATACCTTCCATATAAGCTCTGTAATTTTCAATTATATTTCTATCGAAACTTATATGCAGCTTATCCATTGCATATTCTAACTTTTTCATATTTTTTTCCTTCTCATTTTTTCTAAATGGATCAAAAGCACATTAATATCAGCAGGAGATACACCTGATATGCGAGAAGCCTGTCCAAGAGAAACAGGTTTAAACTGATTCAATTTTTGTCTCGCTTCAATACGCAGGCCATCCACCTGATCATAATCAAAGTTACTGTCTAATTTCTTATCTTCCAGTTTTTTAAATCTTTGTATCTGCTGTTCTTGTTTTCCAATGTAGCCTTCGTATTTAATCTGAACTTCCAGCTGAGCTTTCGCATGATCTGAAAGATTCGGACGCTCGGGATCAAAAGGTTTCAGGTCATCATAAAAAATTTGAGGTCGTTTCATAATATCCAAAACAGATATTTTAGTTTTAACGGGAGTGCTCCCCTTTTCTTCTAAAAGATCATTAATCTCATCCGGAGAAAGCATTTTTTTCTGCATCCTTTTTTTCTCTTGTGAAACAATTTCTTTTTTTTGTAAAAATCTGTTATATCTTTCCTCTGATGCCAATCCTAAGGAGAAGGATTTTTCTGTTAAACGCAAATCTGCATTGTCTTGCCTGAGAACCAGTCTATATTCCGCTCTGCTGGTCATAATTCTGTAAGGTTCATTAGTACCTTTAGTCACCAGATCGTCGATGAGAACGCCAATATAAGCTTCACTTCTATCCAGGATAAAAGGATTTTTTTTGTCAATTTTTAACACAGCATTAATTCCGGCCATCAATCCTTGTGCTGCAGCTTCTTCATAGCCGGAGCTTCCATTAAACTGTCCTGCACAGAAAAGATTCTCTATTTGTCTGTTTTCTAAATTCAGCTTTAAATCCAAAGGATCGATACAGTCATATTCGATTGCATAAGCAGGTCTTACAATTTCCAGATGCTCCAGACCCGGTATTGTCTTGTAAAAAGCTTCCTGCACATCTTCGGGAAGGCTTGAGGACATACCTTGTATATACATTTCATCTGTTGTAAGTCCTTCCGGCTCGATAAACAGCTGATGCCTGTTTTTATCTGAAAAACGGTTTACTTTATCTTCAATAGAAGGACAGTATCTCGGCCCTACTCCTTCAATCTGTCCGCCGAACAGAGCAGACCTGTGAAAATTATTTCTGATAACAGTATGTGTCTCTTCGTTTGTATAAGTAAGCCAGCAGGAAATCTGCTCTTTTTCAAGAGAATCATTCAAAAAAGAAAATGGAACAATTTTTTTATCTCCTTTTTGCTCCTGCATTTTTGTATAATCTAAACTTTTTCCCAAAGCTCTTGCCGGTGTACCTGTTTTGAATCTTCGCATAGGAAGTCCGTATTTTCTCAAATTTTCTCCAAGCTCCATAGATGGGGCTAGTCCATTAGGTCCGCTGTCAAACGCACTCTCTCCTATAAATATTTTTCCTTTCAAAAAAGTACCTGTAGCTAGAATTACAGCTTTGCTTTTATAAATGGAGTTTGTTTTTAAAATCACACCGCAGGCTCTACCTTCTTCTACAATAAGGTCTACTACTTCTCCCTGCTTAAGATCCAGATTTTCCTCTGACTCCAAAGTTTTCTTCATTTCTTCGTGATATCTGTTTTTATCCGCCTGTGCACGAAGAGAATGAACTGCAGGCCCTTTTGCAGTATTAAGCATTTTACTCTGTATAAAGGTTTTATCAATATTGATTCCCATTTCACCGCCAAGGGCGTCTATTTCCCGAACAAGATGTCCTTTACCCGTTCCTCCAATGGATGGGTTGCATGCCATCATTGCTACAGCTTCCAAATTGATGGATAAAATCAACGTTTTTTTCCCCATACGTGCACTTGCCAACGCAGCTTCGCATCCTGCATGTCCGGCTCCTACTACGATTACATCATATTCTCCCATTAAAAATCCAGCCATTTTCTTCCTCTATTTTCCTAAACAAAATCTTGCAAATACTTCATTTATAATATCGTCTGAAACAGTCTCCCCTATAATCTCGCCCAAAGCTTCATAGGCTGATTTTATATCTATTTCAATAAAATCCATAGCCTCACGCATAGAAATCATATCCCGGGCATCTTCTAAATATTTTTTAGAACGTTCTAAAAGTTCTTTATGTCTTACATTGGTAATAAGCAAACTATCATTCTGCTTTACCCGGCCACTGTAAACCAAATTAATAATTGCGTCTTCTATTTGATCAACACCTTTCCTTTTCAGAATAGATGTTTCTAAAATTTCTGCATCAGGAAGTTTCTTTTGTATATCTTCTTTTGTCCATTTATTGCCTAAATCCATTTTATTCATTAGTACAATGGATTTCTTATCTGCGATATATTCTATAATTTCTTCATCTTCTTTTGATAATTCTCTGCTGCTGTCCATAACAAAAATAATCAGATCAGCTTCATTAAAAGATTGCTTACTTCTTTCAATACCTATCTTTTCAATCTGATCCTGCGTTTCTCTGATTCCTGCAGTATCTGTAATTTTTATAGGTATATTTCTGATACTAATGAGCTCTTCGATGGTATCTCTTGTTGTTCCCGGTATTTCTGTAACAATTGCCCTAGTTTCTTTAAGAAGCTCATTCATAAGAGAAGACTTCCCCACATTTGGTTTTCCTATGATTGCAACTTTAAGACCCTCTTTTATAATCTTTCCGGAATCAGCTGTAGTCAGCAGTTTTTCAATCATATCGCTTATTTGCAATACTTCCTTTTCCATATTCTCATAAGTAAGCTCTTCAATATCTTCATCAGGATAATCAATATTTACTGTCAGTTCAACCAGAAGATCTTTGATTTTTGATCTTATTTTTTCTATTTCTTTTGAAAGTGTACCTGCAAGCTGTTCCATTGCAACATCAAACGTTTTGTCTGTCTTTGCTTTTATCAGATCAATTACAGCCTCTGCCTGTGATAAGTCCAGTCTTCCATTTAAGAACGCTCGCTTTGTAAATTCTCCCGGTTCAGCAAGGCGTGCGCCATTTTTTATGACAAGCTCTAAAACTTTCCTTAAAGACACTATCCCCCCATGACAATTGATTTCTGCTATATCTTCTTTTGTATAGGTATGGGGTGATTTCATAAATACAGATAAAACTTCGTCTATTATCTGATTTTCATCCGGATTTATAATATGTCCATAAGTCATTCTTCTATTTTCAATATCTTTCTTTTTAGCCGGTACAAAGATTTTTTTTAAAATAGAAAATGTCTGCGGGCCGCTTATTCTTATAATACCGATCCCGCCTTCTCCGTATGCAGTTGCTATGGCAGTAATTGTATCTTCCATCTTGTTATCCTTTCAAAAAAAATGCCCGCAGAATGCGGGCTAATTTTTAATGCTGCAAGAAATCTTTCTTACTTTGTTAATTCAATAATAACCCTTCTGTATGGTTCCTCACCTTCACTTTTTGTTGTGACATTTGGGTTACTCTGAAGAGTAGCATGAATCACTTTTCTTTCATATGGATTCATAGGTTCGAGTCTTACGTTCTTCTTTGTTTTTACAACTTTATCAGCAAGCCTGTTGGCCAGCTGTTCCAGAGTTTTTTCTCTTTTTGCTCTGTAATCTTCAGCATCTACTACAACACGAATATATTTATCATTTTCCTTATTTACAACAAGGCTTGTAAGATACTGGATGGCATCTAAAGTCTGTCCTCTCTTACCTATAATTGTACCGGAATCTTTCCCTTTGATATCAATGTAAATACAGCTACTGCTCATTTTACCTTTAATATCTAAATGAAGACCCATCTTTTCAGTTGTCTCCCTTAAAAAATCAAGGGCAGGATGATCTTCCACAGGAGTCAGATTTTCTTCCGGTTCCCTTGGGATCACAGATTTTCTTTTTTCTTTACGATTTCTTTCTCTGCGTTTTTTCTCCGTTTTTTTAGGTTCTTCTTTGATTTCAACAATTTCTTCTTCTTTTTCTTCAGGGATTTCTTCTTTTTTCTTAGGTTCAACCCTTACTTTAGCAAGTTTTGAACCGATTCCGAAAAAACCTTTGGAAGGTTCTTCCAAAACAGTGACTTCTACTTCATCTCTTGTAAGCTTTAAATCTATCAGAGCTAATTTTACAGCTTCCTCTACATCTGTTCCCCATTTTTCTGAAAAATCCATCTTGTTCCTCCACTTTTCCAACACAATAACAAAAGGACTTCTTTATTTCTTTTTCTTTTTAGATTCTTCTTTTAATTTCTTTCTTACTGATTTTAAGTGTATATTAAAGAAAATCTGCATAATCTGCCCTAATGCCCAGTAAATAGCAAGACCTGCAGGAAAAGATCTTCCCATCCATACAATCATGATCGGAAATACATATTTCATCATTTTCATCATGCCGTTCATCTGAGCTGCAGCACCTGTATCATCCGACTGCTGATTTAATGAAAAGGCAATAAAAGTAGCAATACCTGCAAGAATCGGCAAAATCCATTTATCCGGCTGGCTCAAATCCATAATCCACAGAAAGCTGTCATGAACAGCAAATAGCATACTGTCATCACTCATATAAGCCATCGGTTTTCTTAACAGAGCGAAAAGAGCCATGATGATAGGCATCTGGATAAGCATCGGAAGGCAGCCACCCATTGGATTAAACTTTTCTTCCCTGTAAAGTTCTGCCATTTTTATATTCAAAGTTTCCTTATCATTTGCATATTTTCGCTGAAGAGCTAACATTTTAGGCTGCACTTCTGACATCCTTGCCATAGATTTTGTCTGCTTTATATAAAGAGGATACAAGCACAGCTTAACAATAATCGTAAATACAATAATCGTTATTCCGTAATCCTGTATAAATCCATATAATAAACTAAGTAACCAGCCAAGAGGTTTTGCAATTACTCCTAATATTGTGTACATCCAGTTCCTCCACTATTTTAAAGGATCATACCCTCCGGGATTAAAAGGGTGACACTTTAAAATCCTTTTTATTCCAAGATAACTTCCTTTGAAAAATCCATACTTTTCCAATGCCTGTATAAAATAAACAGAACATGTGGGATAAAATCTGCAAGTAGGCGGAAACAACGGGGATATAAATTTCTGGTAACCCCTAATCAAGAGTATCAGCACTCTTTTCAAACCCATCACCCTCTTACTTTTTCAAAATACCTGCTCTCCTGGTTGCGGCTTCAATTGATTTTTTCACATCCGCACATTTCGAATTAATAATTGTTTTTCTTGCTATAAAAATAATATCATATCCAATAGCAAATTTTACGTTAATCTGTCTGTAACTTTCTTTCATGAGCCTTCTGGCTCGATTTCGTGTTACACTGTTTCCTACTTTTTTGCTTGCTAAAAAAGCGATTCTATTATATGGGAGATGGTTTTTTTTGTAAAAAACAACAACAAAACGATCTCCCACAGACTTTCCCTTTTTGTAAATGGAAGAAAAATCGCTGTTTCTTCTTAATATTTCTTTTTTTAGCATAGCCTTACTTTCTTTGATATTCCGCTTATACCGCAGTTTGCGATATTTCCTACGTTATAACAAAAAGACCACTGCTAGCGGTCTCTATGCTGATAACACTTTTCTTCCTCTTGCTCTTCTTCTCTTTAGAACCTTTCTGCCATTCTTTGTCTTCATTCTTTTTCTAAAGCCATGTTCTTTTTTTCTCTGTCTTTTCTTTGGCTGATATGTCATCTTCATTTCAAAACACCTCCATCTCTTTTTCCTTCTTAAAAATTTTCATATGCCTACCACATGCATAAAAACATGTACATATGTCCTATTATTATACAGTTGAGGTAAGGCGGTGTCAAACCTTTTCTCTTTATTTTCTTGAAAAACTCATAATCCACTGCCTGAAAAAGCGGCTGTTTAAAATTTGCACAACTTTATCCACAGCCAGTGGATAAACTCTGTTTTTGTATTTTTTTCAACAAAAATCATTTTACATTTGCTTGTGGATAACTTTTTTGTTATCATAAATTTATTCCATAAATAAAAAAATAAAAAAGGTAACAGAAAATCATGAAAGATATCAATCAATTATGGGAAGATATTCTACAGCTCTTAAAGGTAGATCTTACAGGAGCAAGCTACCGGACATGGTTCCTTCCTATCATTCCAAAAGAACTGAATGAAGATTTAAAAATTCTTTATCTGGAAACACCTGAGGAATTTGCATTAAAGGTAATCACAACCAGATATATGGAAAACCTCCAGCGCCAGGTCGAAAGCGTGCTAAAAGAACCTTATCGGGTTATTCTTCAGTTAAAGGAAGAAGATGATGAATCTGAACCCGAACCTGATGCAGCTGAAATAGAAGAAAAAAAGATCAATGAAAATCCAAAAAAAATATTAAAGGATGAATTCTATTTTAACCCGAGATATAATTTTGAGAATTTCGTAGTGGGAAACAATAATAAATATGCTTATGCAGCATCTCTTGCTGTAGCCGATGCACCTTCTATGGCATACAATCCCCTTTTTATTTACGGAGGCTCAGGGCTTGGAAAAACGCATTTAATGCATGCCATTGGACATTATATATTGGAAAACCATCCGGAAAAGACCGTCCTTTATGTATCATCTGAAATGTTTACAAATGAGCTCATTAAATCACTTGAGGATAAAAAGAAAACGAGAATGCGGGCCTTTAAAAACAAATACCGAAATGTAGATGTTCTCCTGATTGACGATATCCAGTTTATTGAAGGAAAAGAAGCTACGCAGGAGGAATTTTTCCATACATTCAATACCCTTTATGATCTGAATAAGCAGATTATCATTTCCAGCGACCGGGCTCCCAATAAGCTTACAAAACTTGAGGACAGACTGACATCCAGGTTTCAATGGAACATGATTGCAGACATACAGCCTCCCGATTATGAGACAAGGGTCGCTATACTCAGAAGAAAAGCTGAGCTTGAAAATATTGTAGTTGATGAAGATCTCAGCGAGGTTATAGGCCTTATTGCAGAAAAAATCAAATTCAATATAAGAGAGCTTGAAGGCGCATTTACGCGGATCACCAGTTTTTCAACACTTTTAAACGAAAAAATCACAGTAAAGTTCGCAAGAAATATCTTAAAAGATATTGTTTCATCAGGAGACTTTACTATTTCCTGTGAATACATAAAAAAAGTGGTATGTAAAAGATTCAATATCAAAACAGCAGATATTGAGTCTTCCAAGCGAACAAGAAATCTCGCATACCCCAGACAGATTGCCATGTATCTGTGCCGGGATATGACAGATACATCCCTTCCTAAAATAGGAGAAGCCTTTGGAGGCAGAGATCACACAAAGGTACTGCATGCTTTTGAAAAAAAAACAGCATAATTGAAAACCAATGAGTCTACAGCCGAAGTGATAGCCTCTATTAAGGATGAATTAAACGGAAAGTAATCAACACCGCAATTGAACAAAAAAAACAACTTATCAACAGATTTTCAACAATTATTTTTGTTAAAAAATACAGGGTCTTACCGATTATCAACAATATCAACAGACCCTACTACTATTACTACTAAAAATATATAGAAAAAGAAAGATATCCCTTTCAGTAAATTCGGAGGTTTAAAATATGAAATTTACGTGCAGCCAGCAGTCCTTATCCAAAGCATTAAACACTGTTTCAAAAGGAATCCTATTAAAAGCCGATACAGATGGAACTCTCACATTATCAGCATCAGATCTTGACCTTAGTATTGAGAAAAAAATAGATGTTCATGTAGAAGAAGAAGGATCTATTGTTGTACTTTCCAAACTTTTCAGTGATATTATAAGAAAACTCCCAAATGGTGATATTTTTATTGAGGAAAAGGAAAACAATACGATTCTTATAAAAACGGCTTCTTCAGAATTTACTATAGTAGGTTTAGAAGCAGATGAGTTTCCTAATATCAATGATCTGGATGAACAGTCAGGCAAAATATCCTTTCAAAAAGAAATTTTTAAGGATATGGTAAAAAAAACAGCTTTTGCAGCAAGTTCTGATGAGTCAAAAGGAATTCTGATAGGTGTCCTCTTTGAAGTAGAACCAGAATCTGTAAGTATGGTCGCATTAGATGGATTCAGAATGGCAGTAGCCAGAAGAAATGCAGACTTCGGAGAAAGCAAAAAAATTGTTGTTTCTGCAAAAATTCTGAATGAAGTTAATAAAATAATTTCAGAAACAGAGGATGAATCAGATATTGATATTCTTCTTTGTGATAAAAAAGCAGTTGTTTTAATGGATCAGACAAAAATTGTAATTCGCCTGTTGGAAGGAGAATTTATTAAATATAAGGATATTTTGCCGCAGAATAATCAAACAAAAGTAAAAATTGAACGATCGGGACTTCTCGACAGTATTGAAAGAGCTTCTCTTCTTGCGAAAGAAGGCAAAAATAATTTAATAAAACTGGAGATTGAGAATAATCTTCTTACTATTACGTCAAAGTCGGAAGAAGGAAAAGTAAAAGAAGAAGTAATTATGGAAAAAACAGGAGAAGATCTTGAGATTGGATTTAATTCCAAATATGTAATCGATGTACTTAAAGCAGTAGAAGATGAGAAGGTTATTATAGAACTTAATACAAGTACAACACCGTGTCTTGTGAAACCGGTAGAAGGCAACGGTTTTGAATACTTGATACTTCCTGTAAGAATTGCTTCAAATTATTAAAAATATGTATATTAAAGAAATTCAATTAGAAAATTTTAGAAATTATCAGGATTTGCACACAGATTTTGATCCAAATGTGAATATTTTTTTTGGAAATAATGCACAGGGGAAAACAAATTTGCTGGAAAGTCTTTATCTTTCTTCTATGGGAAAATCTTT
This sequence comes from uncultured Clostridia bacterium, assembly GCA_963558985.1. GTDB lineage: Bacteria > Bacillota > Clostridia > Peptostreptococcales > Anaerovoracaceae > Hominibacterium. Next base: position 19,161 of record CAUWJW010000011.1, read on the forward strand.
CAGAACCAGTAAAGATCAAGATATGATTCGTTTTGACTGTGATTTTTTCAGAACTAAAGTTACTGCATACAAAGATGAAGAAGCCATTACTGTGGAAATTGCAGTAAACAGAAAAGGAAAAAAAGGGATAAAGATAAACGGAACAAAAGCCAATAAACTGTCCCAGCTGTTTGAAAATATCTATATTGTGATTTTTTCACCTGAAGATTTAAAAATTGTAAAGGATGAACCTGAAAAAAGAAGAAAATTCATTGATCGGGAATTGTGTCAGATTAAGCCCTCCTATTACAATAATCTGCATCAGTATAAAAAGTC
>CAUWJW010000012.1:0-19041 GCA_963558985.1 uncultured Clostridia bacterium
TATAAAAGAAACGATTGGAGCACAAACAGGAAATGAAGTTGAAGCGGCATCACTTGTATCTTATATAAATGTATCTCTAAGTACATCATACGATTCAGATAAAAATCGTGTAAAAGCGACTGCCAGCAGAAATATAAGCACGATGCCTTCCCCGGCAACGTTAACCCTGGAACTGCAAAACCGGCTAACGGGTGCTTATTTTGAAACGAAACAAGAAAAAGCAATCAATTTCCGTACAGCAAAATCAGGATCTGTGAAATATGGAACAACCAGAACAAGAATATGGAGAGCGACACTTACAGGCAAGCTGGGAAAGGCAAAGGTAGATTATAAAACCTATTCGTATATTTATAATAAAAAGTGTAAAAGATATCCGTCTTATACAGAAGTATACTCAAAAAAGGAGTTGTACAAACCACCAACGAATTTAGCAGTCGATCAAGTTGACCGGAAAAAGACGTTTAGAAACAATTATATTGCTGATTTTGAAAAGAAGTATCCGAGGGCGAAGATTAATTGGAATAATTATCAAATTCATCATATGCGTCCATTAAAATACGGCGGTTCTAATGCTGTAAGCAATGGAATTGCGTTGACTACGGAGAGACATAAGAAGTTAACGTCTTGGTGGGACAGTTATTAAATATATCGGAATATCGGATGTGAAGTGCGATTACGCAGGACTTAGGAGGAAAAGATGAAAACCGTAATTGAAGCATTAAAGAAAATACAGAAAATGGAACCCATTGTCTATGGAGGGAAAGGGGATTTTGAGAAGCTTACCATTGAATTTCAGCCGGGAATCGACAGCAGTGAAATAGAAAAATGGCTGCCTGCGGGATTTACGTTACCGGAAGACTATGTGACGTTATTGAATTTCAGCAATGGAATAGCTTTCTTTGAGTATGCCTGCAAATTTTATCCTTTTAAACAAGCTGTTAAAATGGGGCTGGATAAATGGATGGAAGAAGATTATCTTTGCATTGCCTGGTACTATGAAGATGCTATTTACCTAAAATGTGACGGCAGTTCCCGAAACATTTTCGTTTCAGAGGAAGGCTTCTCCGAATTACGACCCATGAATATGTCTTTGTGTGCTTTTCTTGACGCATCCTTGTGTTCGGGGTTCTCCTATTTCTGGCTGTGGGGAACAGATGATTACGATTTGTACTAGGATTGGACAGGAGAGGGCGCAGCAGGAGTTATGCAGTCGGCCGAAATGACCGGCTGCGTATAAAAGTTGCGAGATGCAGGGATGGAATCTATTTTCTACAAATAAAAGGGTATTTCTTACAAGTCACTGTTATCAGGCGTTGAAAACTGATATAAATCGTAAAATTTAACGAGGGGCAAAGAAAATGAATCAGACAAGCCGGAGAAATTTAAAAACAAAAGGCATATTACTGTTGTTTTGCTGCTGTATCGCATGGATCCTGGCAGGATGTGCGACAACGGAAGATACCGTTCAAACGGAGGAGGATTTTCTAAACCACCTGTCAAAGACATATAAGCAGGAGTCATTTTCGGTAACGGCTTCTGCGGAGCAGGGAAAGTACAAGCTGGCTGCATTTCAGGATAATGGAGAAAGTATAGGCTATGCACTGCTGGAAAAAACAGAAAAAGGATCGTACCATATCCTAAAGACGAAAATGGAAGAAGATGCGGATCATCTTTTGTTTCAATACACAGATGAAGAGGGAAAGCAGCTTATTTGTGTCGTAAATGACGGAAGAGCAAAACAGCTGGCGGTGACTGCCGATGGCAGATTCCGGAAAAGGTTTGAGCTGGATAAAGGAACCCCGGCAGCCTATTTATTCTCCATAAACGGCAAAGGGGCAGAAAGCTATACATATGAATTTGAAAAATAGCTGTGTGAAAGGACAGTCCTATTTCTGGCTATGGGGAACAGACGACTACGATTTGTACTAGGCTCGGACAGGAGAGCGCAGCAGGAGTTACGCAGTCGGCCGAAAATGACCGGCTGCGTAACAAAGGCTTAAGGCAGGCCTAAGCTCTGACCGAATCGCCTTTCACCGGATCTGCCGGGAGGAGAGCTCATACGCGTTGAAAAATAAGGATGTCAGCTATTGTGGCATCCTTATTTTGGGCAAAACTATTGTGTTTTTTCCCACTTTGTGGTAATAATGGAATACACGATTAATAGTGGCAGAAAAGAGGTGATAATAGATAATAAAATTCTTACGTATACGTTGTTAAACAATAAAGGAGGAAGAGAAATGATTAACAAAAAAACAAACTTTTTATTTAGTCGAGTAGTTATTATAATCACAGCCTTAGTTTTGATATTATCCGGAATAATTTCTGTTTCTGCTATGGAAAATACAGAGATGCAAGATAATTGCAAAATAATTATGGCAGACATTTCAAATAAAGATGAGATAAATAAAAAAGTTTTAGAAGCATTTGAGGATGAAAGCATAACACATGTACAAGTTATAGATCCTACATTACTTGAAGAAGATGAGATTATATTAGATGATAATAAACCCAATATTACTCCATTTGCAATAGGATTCCTGTACAAAGCTACAAATGTAAAAAAGCTGCTAACTCTATAGGTAGCAAGATTATTGCAACAGCTTCAGGAGACCCAAAAACAGTGATTGATATTACAAAGTCAGATACAATTAGCTGTTCCTTTTCGATAACTTCTACTATACCATCAAAAGATATAAGTTCTGCAGTAGGGTACAATGTATCAGGATCAGAAACTATTTCAATTAAAGGATCATACAAAGTTCCTACAAAATTTAATGGCAAAAAGGTAAAAAAGGGACATTTGGATGCAAGAGCTATATATCAAGTCAAGAAATTTGATATTGAACGAAGAAAAATTATAAATGGCGTTGCTGGAGGAGCTTGGCAAAAAACCGGAACAGGCAGTGCAAAAAAACCAATTGGTGTTGACTTTTCAAAACGTCATACTTATAAATAAAAGAGGAAAATACTATGAAAAATAAAAAATATATATTATCTATTTTTATTTTATTGGCAGCAGTAAAAATTCCTACTCTCCTAGGACTAAAATTTTCGGCATTTCCAGATGATCTGCCGCCACAATACTTCAACTTTATACAATATGCGTTAGAATGTATATTTCTTTTTGTAGCAATTATAGTCAGTATCTTACTCGTGATAAAGGCAACAAAATAGTGTTCTCAAACTGTAGGCACCCCTGTGGGGAACAGACGACTACGATTTGTACTAGGATCGGAGAGGAGAGCGCAGCGGGAGTTACGCAGTCGGCCGAAAATGACCGGCTGCGTATAAGAAATGTGGGATGCAGGGATGGAAGTTTGCCTCCTCACTGAAACCCATTTTTGCCCCTAAGCCTACTCTAAGGGAACCTGTTTGCGGCAGAAAAAAGGGAAGACTAGCGGGAGCACAGCACGATTACTCGCATTTGCCAAAAATAAATTTACAAAAAAAGTAAAAAGATTTCCCCTTAGGGCAATCTTTTTTTTCTTGCCAAAAAGTCAGGAAAAGTGTAAAAAATAAAGATTTTTTGTAAAAATTTAAAAAAACGGCGGAACAAAGGAAAAGGGAGCATGTCAAACCGTGTAAAATCAAAGCTTTGGGAGCATCATGAAAAAATATGCGAAAATATAAAATAAAATACAAATATACTTTTTTGCGGGGAAAAAGTATTGTTTGGCAGCCTAAAAGCCTTACATTGTTAAAAAAATCGCTATTGACATTCCACTATAGAGTATGGGGTATACTTGGGGTATAAGAACGATGCTCCCTCTGCCTGTGACTTTACAAGCAGGGCTATAACAGAAAATGGCAGCGGGCAGCGCATTTCTTAGTAATATAATAATGGTAGGAAGTATTGACCTTTCGGTATTTCCGGAATTTTAAAAGAGTCTGCTGCTGAAGTGCAATCGGCAAAGATGACTTTTTATAACAGAGGCGGTTATTCAATTTGAATATAAAGCAGCAATTATCTTTACGAAGTAATGAAAGGAGTGACTTAATTATGAGTCAGAACGCTATGAGTGCACCGGCAGGCGCGCTGGAAGCAAAACACAAAATGGAGAAGTCCTTTAGGGTCAAAGGCCTTTTCATTGCATTGATGTCAGGTTTCCTGTATGGAGGATATACTGCCTTCATGACACAGGGAATGGCTACCGGTGTTTGGGTAGGATGGTATGCAGCAGATGCAGCACTGTCCGCATTTACAGTAACTTATGTACTGAGTGCGGTAGGAGCGGCAGTAAACGATATCTGCTCAGCTGTATGGTCTCTGATTTACGGAGCGATTATCGGAAGACTGGGAGACTTCGGAAGATCTCTTAACAGTAAGCCGGGCAGAATCCTGATTCTTGCAGCTATCATCGGCGGACCTCTTGCGTCCACTGCATATGTAGTAGGACTGCAGATGGCAGGTTCCATTATTATTCCGATTGCAGCACTGAATGCAGCTATCGGAGCAATCATCGGAAGAGTAATCTACAAACAGACACTTTCCGGCGGCATGATCTGCGGTATCGTTGTTTGCTTCGGTGCAGCAGTTCTTATCGGAAGTACAGGTTTTGAAGCAGGTCAGGGCTTCAGCGCAACAACTATTATTGGTATCATTGCAGGTTTCCTTGCAGCTCTGGGCTGGGGAATCGAAGGTGCTGTAGGTGGATATGCATGTTGTATGGTAGATTATGAAGTAGCTATTATTATCCGCCAGTGCACATCCGGCCTTGTAAACGGCGTTATTCTGGTAAGCATTCTTTCCCTCATTGGAGGAGACGGAATCGGTGCAGGTCTTTCTCTGGTTGGACAGGCTCTGACAGACATGCCTTCCCTGTGGATGTTCGTAATCGGCGGTGTATTTGCTTCCTTCTCTTTCAAATTCTGGTACAAAGGTGCATCCATGTGCGGTGCGGCTCTTGGTATGGGCTGTAACGGTACATATGCATTCTGGGGACCATTCTGGTGCCTGATTGTCTGCGGACTGATTTTCGGCCAGGAAGGATATGCGATTCCATGGCAGGGATGGGTAGGAGCTGTGATAATGGTAATTGGTATTATTATCCTGGCACTTTCTCAGGACAAGGCATCAAAGGAGGCGTAAGAAGATGAAACCTTTAAATTTTGCGATATTAAAATATTTTACGACAGGTGTTGAAGCCTGCAGAGCAGATGTGCAGGAGGCGCTGAAGGGCGAATACGGCGGTTTCCGTGCATTTAAAGACAAAGCAATGGATGAAGCGCTGATGACAGCAACAGCGAACGGACTGCTGGAAGAGAGCAGACTGGACCTTGATAAAGACGGCAACCTGGTAATTTACTACCGGGCTCTGGAAGATGGTATTGCTGCAATCAACAGCTATATCAAAGATTAATAAACTTTAACAGCAAGCTGCGGGAGATTTTCCCGCAGGCTTTGCTGCAACTTGAAAGGAGAATCAAATTATGGCGAGGTACTATGCAGAACAGGCATTGGGAATGCTGGAAACAGTAGGGATGGTTCCTGCTTTGGAAGCATGCGACAAAATGCTGAAGGCTGCGGAAGTAGAACTGATTTCCTATGAAAACGTAGGGTCCACTCTGGTAACCCTGTTCGTTAAAGGAGATGTTGCAGCCGTGAAATCCTCCATTAAGGCAGGGGCAGAAGCGGCAGAAGCGATCGGAAAACTGACTGCTACAGATGTCATTCCGCGTCCGATCAAACCTATTGGAGATGTGGTATCTATCTACGATATTGATACCCAGTGCGATGAAGAACTTCTTCAGCCGGGTGCAGTAAGAACAGAAGCGCTCGGAATGATCGAAACCTTCGGAATCGTATATTGTATCGAAGCAGCCGACGCTATGTGCAAGGCAGCGGATGTAGAGTTGGTAGGCTTTGAAAACACCGCTTCCGGATACATTTCCGCATTGGTAGAAGGAGATGTAGGTGCCTGCAAAACAGCAGTAGAAGCAGGGATTAAAGCGGTAGAAGCTTTAGGTACAGAAGTATACAGCTCAATTGTTATTGCAAGACCGCATGAAGATCTGAAGAAAATCACATGTCAGTATGACATGGAAAAATTACTTCCTTACACAGAATAATCAAATGATTTCTGAACAAGAAACAGAAAAGGAGAGATGCAAATGAAAATGAATATTATTGATCATGATTTGCTCTCCATCCAAGAGGCTCGCATCCTTGCGGAAAACGCTTATGAGGCTCAGCAGACACTGGCAACCTTTCCGCAGGAAAAACTGGACGAAATCGTAGAACGCATGGCAGAGATGATAGCAAAGCATACAAGGGAGCTTGCGGTAATGTCCAGTGAGGAGACGGACTATGGAAAATGGCAGGATAAATACATAAAAAACCGATTTGCCTGTGAATACCTTCCGGCTAAGCTGCGGGGCATGCAGTGTGTAGGGATCATTAACAGAGATGATGAGAAGCAGATGATGGATGTGGGGGTTCCTGTGGGGGTGATAGCAGGACTTTGTCCGGCTACAAGTCCCGTTTCTACAGCAATCTATACAGCACTGATTGCAGTTAAATCCGGAAACGCAGTTGTATTTTCTCCTCATCCAAGAGCAAAAGAGACTATCGGAAAAGCGCTGGATATCATGATTCAGGCTGCAGAGGGATACGGACTTCCGGAAGGGGCGATGGCTTATATGCGTACTGTTACACCGGCAGGTACTGTGGAGCTGATGAATCACAGATGTGTGTCGCTGATTATGAACACGGGAGTTCCGGGCATGCTGGAGGATGCTTATGCATCGGGAAAACCGGTGATCTACGGCGGAACCGGAAACGGACCGGCGTTCATTGAGAGAACGGCCAACATCAGGCAGGCTGTAAGAGACATCATTGCAAGTAAGACTTTTGACAATGGAGTCGTCTCCGCTGCAGAACAATCCATTGTTGTGGACAGCTGTATTGCTACGGAAGTCAGGGCAGAACTGGAAGCAAACGGAGCATATTTTATGACAGAAGAAGAAGCTGACCGACTGGGAAAAATGTTCTACTATCCTGATGGAAGCGCAGATTCGGAGCTGGTGGGAAAAAATGCGCAGGAACTTGCAAAACGTGCAGGGTTCACAGTTCCGGACAGTGTAAGAGTACTGATTTCTCAGCAGAAATACGTTTCAGAGAAAAATCCGTACTCCAGAGAAAAGCTTTGTCCGGTGTTAGCCTATTATATTGAAGATGACTGGATGCATGCCTGTGAAAAATGTATTGAACTTCTTCTTTCGGAAAGGCATGGACATACACTGGTGATCCACTCCAACGACCAGGAAGTGATTCGGCAGTTTGCTTTAAAGAAACCGGTCGGAAGGATGCTGGTCAACACACCGGCTGTTTTCGGAAGTATGGGGGCTACCACCAACCTTTTTCCGGCTATGACGCTGGGAAGCGGTTCTGCGGGAAAGGGGATTACATCTGATAATGTCTCACCTATGAACCTGATCTATATCCGAAAGGTAGGGTATGGCGTAAGGCGCATCGAAGATATTGGAATGGGTGTTCCGGAATACGCAGGCGCACCGGATCGGGAAGACAATCACAGGGGCAGTGACGATGAAAACTTGCAGACGCTGCAGCAGCTTTTGGAAAAAGCATTAAAGAGTTTTGCATAAAAGTGAAAGCAGCAGATGCTCCATATAAAGAAGTTATTTCCAAATAGAGTAAAGAAAGAAGAGAGGTAAGAGTTTTGGATATTCGTGAATTTTCAAATAAGCTTGCAGACGCAACTAAAAACATGTCCGACGAAGAACGTGCATCTCTGATGAAGATGTTTCAATCCGTATCCGGTGATATTGCACAGGTAACACCGGCTCAGGCCGCAGCTCCTGCAGCTTCACAAGCGCAGCAGCCGGGAGGACATCCTGCATACTATTCTTCTATTGCAGCAGCAACTACAGAAGTAGACGAAGACGGAGTGCCGGTAGGACCGACAGAACGTCTCGTAAAACTGAAGGAAAATTTCCTGAAGCAGGTGCCTTCTATCACAACTTATCGTGCACGGGCGGTAACTAAGATTACAAAGGAAAACCCGGGAATGCCGAAGATTCTTCTTCGTGCAAAATGTTTCCGCTACTGCTGTGAAACAGCTCCGCTGGTTATTCAGGATAACGAGCTGATTGTAGGTGCTCCAAACGGCGCTCCTCGTGCAGGTGCCTTCTCCCCGGATATCGCATGGAGATGGATGGTAGATGAGATCGATACAATTGGCGAGCGTCCTCAGGATCCGTTCTACATTTCTGAAGAAGATAAGAGAATCATGAGAGAAGAGCTGTTCCCGTTCTGGGAAGGCAAATCTATTGACGAGTACTGCGAAAGCCAGTATCGTGAAGCAGGAGTATGGGAACTGTCCGGTGAATCCTTTGTTTCCGACTGTTCCTATCATGCAGTAAACGGGGGCGGAGACTCCAACCCTGGATATGACGTGATCCTGATGAAAAAAGGTATGATCGACATTCAGCAGGAAGCAAGAGACCATCTGGCACAGCTGGACTATGAAAACCCGGACGATCTGGAAAAGATTTATTTCTATAAATCTGTTATCGAAACAACAGAAGGCGTAATGGCTTATGCAAGACGTATGTCTCAGTATGCTTCCGAACTTTCTGCAAAGGAAACTGACCCGACAAGAAAGTGCGAACTGCAGAAGATTGCGGAAGTAAACGCAAAAGTACCGGCACACAAACCGGAAACATTCTGGGAAGCAATTCAGGCAGTATGGACCATCGAATCTCTGCTTCCTGTAGAAGAAAACCAGACAGGTATGTCAATCGGACGTGTGGATCAGTATATGTATCCGTTCTATAAAGCAGATATCGAATCCGGCCGTATGAACAACTTCCAGGCGTTTGAACTGGCAGGATGTATGCTGGTTAAGATGTCTGAAATGATGTGGATCACAAGCGAAGGCGGCTCCAAGTTCTTCGCAGGTTACCAGCCGTTTGTAAACATGTGCGTAGGCGGTGTTACAAGATCCGGCAGAGATGCGACAAACGAACTGACTTATCTGCTGATGGATGCAGTTCGCCACGTAAAGATTTATCAGCCGTCACTGGCATGCCGTATTCATAACAAATCCCCGCAGAAATATCTCAAGAAGATTGTAGATGTAGTACGTTCCGGAATGGGATTCCCTGCATGTCACTTCGATGATACACACATCAAGATGATGCTGGCTAAAGGTGTTTCCATTGAAGATGCAAGAGACTACTGTCTCATGGGCTGTGTAGAACCGCAGAAAGCAGGAAGACTGTATCAGTGGACTTCCACTGCTTATACCCAGTGGCCGATCTGTATCGAGCTGGTATTGAACCACGGTGTTCCTCTCTGGTATGGCAAGCAGGTAACACCTGACCTGGGAGATCTGGATCAGTATAAGACCTTTGAACAGTTTGATGCTGCTGTAAAAGAACAGATTAAATACATTACAAAGTGGACATCTGTTGCAACTGTAATTTCACAGCGTGTTCACAGAGATCTGGCACCAAAGCCGCTGATGTCTATCATGTATGAAGGATGTATGGAAAACGGAAAAGACGTATCATCCGGCGGTGCAATGTACAACTTCGGTCCTGGAGTTATCTGGTCCGGACTGGCTACTTACACCGATGCTATGGCAGCCATCAAGAAACTGGTATTTGACGATAAGAAATATACCCTGCAGCAGCTCAATGAAGTGCTTAAAGCAGACTTCGTAGGATATGACCAGGCGAAGGCAGACTGTCTGGCAGCACCGAAATTCGGTAATGATGATGACTACGCAGACCTGATTGCAGCAGACCTGATCAACTTTACAGAAATGGAACACAGAAAGTACAAGACTCTGTACTCAACACTGAGCCACGGAACACTGTCCATTTCCAACAATACACCGTTTGGTCAGCTGACAGGTGCATCTGCCGGCGGACGCCCTGCATGGTCACCGCTGTCTGACGGTATCAGCCCGACACAGGGTGCAGACTACAAGGGACCGACAGCTATTATCAAATCCATTTCAAAGCTGTCCAATGATAATATGAACATCGGTATGGTACACAACTTCAAGCTGATGGCAGGACTTCTGGATACACCGGAAGGTGAAAACGGAATCATCACATTGCTGCGTACCGCATGTGCATTCGGAAACGGAGAAATGCAGTTCAACTACATGGACAACAAGACTCTCATCGATGCACAGAAACATCCGGAACAGTACAAAGACTTAGTTGTGCGTGTAGCAGGCTACAGTGCATTCTTTACAGAACTGTGCAAGGATGTACAGGATGAAATCATCAGCAGAACCATGCTGACAAAATTCTAAAACAAGTTGGCTTTTAACCCATATATGCTGCCTGCGGTAAAGCTTGCAGGCAGCACATAACCGTAGGGAAGCACGCAGGTAGGAGACGGAAACTATGAGCGATAGCAATCGAAATGCGATTGAAAGAAAAGCATTTATTTTTAATAAACAAAAGTACAATATGTATGACGGACCGGGTGTCCGGTCGCTGATTTTTTTCAAAGGCTGTCCTCTTCGCTGCAAGTGGTGTTCCAATCCCGAGGGCATGGAAAAGAAATATCAGATTATGCTGAAATTGAATTCCTGTGTCAGCTGCGGTGCGTGCGTACCGGTCTGTCCGGTAGGGATACACAGTATTTCCAAAGATGGAGAACATCTCATTGACCGAAATATTGACTGCCTGGGATGCGGAAAATGTCTTGAGGCATGTTTGTATTCCGCACTGGAAATAGCAGGCCAGCAGCAGACCATATCGGAGCTGCTGGAATTTGTAGAAGAAGATCGGGCCTTTTACGACCAGTCAGGTGGTGGCGTTACCCTGGGAGGCGGAGAAGTAACCTCTCAGCCGGAAGCAGCTATCAATCTACTGATGGCATGCAAGCAGGAAGGCATCAATACAGCGATTGAGACTTGCGGTTATACGAAAAAAGAAACGATTTTGCGGTTTGCCGAATTTGTGGATTTATTCCTCTTTGATATTAAGCACATCGACCCGGACAGGCACTTTGAACTGACGGGAGTAAGAAATGAAATGATTTTGGAAAACCTGCAGGAATTGTTAAAACACAGGCATAATGTAAAAATCAGAATGCCGATGCTCAAAAATATTAATGACAGCGAAGCGGAAATCCGCGGTGTGATCGAATTTTTGATGCCGTATAAAGATTACAAAAATTTCAAGGGAATCGACCTGTTACCTTATCATAAACTGGGGGTAAATAAATATAACCAGTTGGGAATGGATTATCCGATTGAAGGAGATCCCAGCCTGGATGAAGAAGATCTGGATAGGATTGAAGGTTGGATCAAAGAATACGATTTCCCGGTTTCAGTGATCAGACACTAGAAGCCAGGCAGAAAGGCTATTATCTATGGGAGTTATGAATGAAAAAGCGATGGATCGCATCATACAAGAATCTGTACCTGGTAAACAGGTCACCATCGCCCATGTCATTGCCTCTCCTATGTCGGACATTTATGAACGGCTGGGGATTGATGACAGGGGAGCCATCGGGATTTTAACTTTATCGCCCTACGAAACCGCCATCATTGCAGCAGATATTGCTACGAAGACTGCTGATGTGGAAATTGGATTTCTGGATCGATTTACAGGATCCGTAGTCATTTCAGGAGATGTGCAGAGTGTTGAGACTGCTCTCAAGGCGGTTACTGAAACACTCTGCAGTCTGCTGGACTTTACAACGGTACCTATTACACGGACATGAGGAAAAAGAGAATCATGGTAGTTGGGCCGAGAGGGTGCGGTAAAACCACATTGGTGAACTGGATCAACGATTATGACGGTCCTTTGAGAAGGACGCAGGATACGATTTATGGGAAGGAAACCATTGATGTGCCCAGCGCATATATAGAAAACGCTTGGATGTACAAGCATATGATCGCTTTGGCGCAGGACGCCTGGTGCATGCTGGTTCTTGTAGACCAGAGCAGATGTGCGGAAGTTTATTCCCACGGATTTGCCAGAGCATTCCGGTGCCCGGTGATCGGGGTCATAAGTAAATGTGACCTGAAGCCGGAGAACGAAGACGTGTGCATCCGGCAGCTGAAAACCATCGGTGTTTATGAACCTTACTTTAAAGTGAGCGTTCCAAATGGAACAGGCATTGATGAATTAAAACGTTATTTACTTGAATTAAAAGGAAAGGCAAGGGGGCTAATATGAAGTTCATAACCGAAGAGGACTTGCGGGATTTGTATAAAAAACAGCCCTTTACAGACTATGACCTGAAACCCGGAGAAAGGTTGACACCGGGAGCGAGACAGTTCCTGGTGGATCGGGGGATCAATATGTACGATAATGAAACGCCTTTTGTCAGTCCGGCTGAAAAGAAAAAGATAGCTTTAGAAAAATCACAGGAGCAAACACAGGCGCCTGTCGCAGATGAAAGAAAAAAGAAAAAATTCTGCAGCAGGATGAAACGTTTGCAGGCCGTATTTCTCCTGACAGCAGAAGAACTGCTGAAAAGAGATATCTGTATGTCACAGCAGGTGACAGGTCTTTACAGACAGTTTTCCGCTCTGCAGTCAGCAGGCGATGGCAAATGTGAGGCAGCTGACCTTTGCTGCAGTGCATGCAGCGGGATTAAAGAAGAAAACTTTTCTCAGAATCTGGGAGAATGTTTTGAGATAACAGATTTCCACATGCAAATGCAAAAAGGCAGAGAAATGCTGCTTCTTCATAAGCTAAGATGTGAACTGGAAGAGTTAGAGCTTGATCTTCCCGATTATTTGGAAAACGAAGCTCTGGTGAGTCAGATTTCGGGCAAATTGAATCAGATCGTCAATACTTTGTCCCAAATGATCTGTGGGGCACTGGGAGGTAGCGAATGTCAGAGAAACATTTAACTTTTGAATATTGCGATCAGATGGTTGCTGATTTTGAAAAAGTGATTAAGAAACCAATACGGGAAAAATCATCGGTGTATTATACCGGTGTGGATCTGGGAACTGCCTGTGTAGTACTTGCAGTTCTGGATGAAAACAGACGTCCGGTTGCCGGAGCATATCGCTATGCAGATGTTGTAAAAGACGGTATGGTAGTGGACTATATCGGAGCTGTACAGCTTGTACGGGAGCTGAAGGAAGAACTGGAAGAAAAACTGGATACAGAGCTGCTTTATGCAGCAGGCGCCATTCCTCCGGGAACAGATGCACTGGATTCAGGCGCTGTAAAAAATGTAATCCAGGGTGCCGGTTTTCTTGTTACTAACCTTTTGGATGAATCAACAGCAGCCAATGAAGTGCTGAAGATGAAAAACGGTGCAGTTGTGGATATCGGGGGAGGAACAACAGGCATTTCCATTCTGAAAGATGGAAAAGTGGTGTATATTGCCGATGAGCCTACAGGAGGAACACATTTTTCGCTGGTCATTTCCGGAGCTTACGGGAAATCCTTTGAAGAAGCAGAATTGTACAAAAGAGATGAAAAAAATCACAGAGAGCTGATTCCGGTGCTTCAGCCGGTAATCGAGAAGGTTGCTTCTATTATCAGCCAGCATATAGAAGGCTATAATGTGGAGGAACTGTCTCTGGTAGGAGGAACCTGCTGTCTGACCGGGCTTGAGAATATTATCGAAAAAAAGACAGGCGTGTTCACTCATAAACCAAAAAATCCTATGTTTGTAACACCACTGGGTATTGCACTCAGCTGCGGACAGGAGGAAATGTAACAGGAGGCAAAACGTGGAAATTCGAATCATTAAATCCCCTTCACCGGGAACCATTGATATTCTAATGCGGAGGAAGGGGTCTGCGAAAACACAAACTCCCGACTGTATTGATGCCATTGGTCTGGTACAGGGAAGAATGATTGAAATGGTCGTTGCTGCAGATGTTGCAGAAAAAGCAGTCGGTGTTACAGTGGAAGATATCCGGGGAAGCTGTCCCCAGAATATGATTTTGCTTGCGATCTTTGGAGATACGGCTTCCGTTGAGTCGGCGCTTCGGGAAATCAGGCAAAAAGCTGAAGAAGGGATAGACATATGTTAACAGCAAAACTGGTGGATCATATCTGGTCCACGAGAAAAGCAGAATCTTTGAACGGTCTGAAGCTGATGCAGGCAGAAATTATCGGCGGAGGTGCTGATGCAGGCAAGCGGATTATCGTTGTAGATATTATCAGTGCGGGAATCGGAGACAGAGTAATTGTGACAACAGGCTCTTCTGCCCGCCGTATGCTGGGAGATGATGATGTCCCGGTAGATGCAGTCGTAGTCGGCATCATAGACGAAGACTGCGACTTTGAATAGAGAGGGAGGTGCAAGCAAGAATGAGTCTTCTTGAACAAATCAAAGCTGCCGGTATTATAGGTGCAGGCGGAGCAGGATTTCCTACTCACGCAAAACTCACCTCTGAGGCCGAATATATCCTTCTCAACGGAGCAGAATGTGAACCGCTGCTTCGGGTAGACCAGCAGCTTATGGAACAGATGCCCGATGAAATCATTCAGGGCTTTGAAGCAGCCGGCCGTTTGGTAGGTGCAAAAAAAGCCATCATTGGGATCAAAAAGAAGCATGGAAAAGTAATTGAAATCTTAAGACAGCGTATACAGGCGCTGCAGTTTCAGGATCATGTGGAAGTTTCCGAACTTCCGGATATTTATCCGGCAGGAGATGAACAGGTTCTGGTGTATCAGCTGACAGGCAGAGTCGTACCGGAAGCGGGTATTCCGATTCAAGTGGGATGCGTTGTCATTAACTCAGAAACAGCTTTGAATATTTTCAAAGCATCGCAGGGTCAGCCGGTAACAGAAAAATATATAACCGTTGCAGGAGATGTTCCAAACAGAGTAACCGTAAAAGTACCCGTTGGTACACCGATCATAGATGTTTTAAAGCTGAGCGGCATTGAAGACTTCAGCGGATATGCCGTCATTGACGGAGGACCTATGATGGGACCGGTCAAAGCTGACATCAGCGGGTTTGTTACAAAGAAAAACAAAGGATTTGTTATTTTAAAGAAAGACCATTTCCTGATCCGCAAGAAATCCGTTACCATGGAACAGGCAAAACGTGTGAACAAGGCAACTTGTGAACAGTGCCGCATGTGTACGGATATGTGTCCCAGATATTTGCTGGGGCATAACATGCAGCCGCACAAAATGATGCGGGTAATGAATTACTCCATCGATGACCTGGAAGGTCAGAAAACAGCACAGCTTTGCTGTCAGTGCAATATGTGTGAACTGTTTGCATGTCTTGCGGGACTTCATCCGAAGATGGCAAACCTGTACTTTAAAAATAAACTGGCAGAACAAAAAATTCGTTATACGCCGGAAAAAACAGAGTTTGAGGCTAGAAGCGTAAGACCGCACCGTTTGGTTCCAAGCAAACGGCTGGTTGCAAGACTGGGACTTCGTGATTTCGACCTTCCGGCACCAATGGCAGCAGATCCGGTTCTGGTACCCGGGACTGTAAGGATTGCAACAAGCCAGCATGTCGGTGCACCGGCAGCTCCTATCGTATCAGCAGGGGAGACAGTACAGGCAGGTCAGATGATCGGCAGAATTCCGGAAGACAGCCTTGGAGCTGCCATCCACGCAAGTATTTCGGGAACTGTTTCAGAAGTTACTGCTGATTATATCGAGATAAGGAGGAACTGATATGCAAAGAGCAATAGGAATGGTTGAATTTAACAGTATTGCCAGAGGCATCTATGCAGCTGACCAGATGGTCAAGATTTCAGAAGTTGAAATCGTAACTGCATCTTCGACTTGTCCTGGAAAATATATTGCTATCGTCCATGGCGATGTAGCGGCAGTAGAAGATTCCGTACAGATCGGAGAACGTATGGCAGAAGAGTTTTTCGTAGATTCGATTGTAATTCCAAATGTGGATCCGGGTGTATTTCCGGCCATCACAGGAGCAACCATGCCGGAAAGAATTCAGGCAGTCGGAATCATGGAATCCTTTTCGCTGGCAACAATGATTATCTGCGCTGATCAGATTCTGAAGGCTGCGGAGATTGAACCGATTGAACTCAGATTGGGCAACGGTCTGGGAGGAAAAGCATATTTCACCTATACAGGTGATGTAGCGGCTGTCCAGTCAGGAACTGCAGCAGGACAGGCGATTGCAGAGGAAAAGGGACTTTTAGTAAATTCTGAAGTGATTCCTTCTCCATCCGATAGATTGGTACCGTCCCTCTTATAAATTAAGAGGATATAAAAAAGATATTTCACATTGTACAAATAGATGAAAGGATGTGAAGCCATGAAACAACTGATTTGTGCAAAGGAAGTGGAAGCTTTGGAAAAACAGGGGCAGAAAGTGATGTATATTGATGAGAATACCATCGTTACTCCATCTGCCAGAGATGCAGCAGCAGCCTGCGGCATCGAATTTTCCACAGAAGCTCCGGCATGCTGCAGTGAACCTGCCGCTGCACCGGCTCCATGCACCGAGTCTGCTCCTGCCTCATCTAAGGAAGGGATTGACAGTGAACTGATCTACAAAGCCCTGACTGCGCTGATGCAAAACGGCGGACTGAATGGAGTTCTGGAAAGTCTCAATCAGAGCCTGCCTTATGTGGCAGAAAAAGATCCACAGGGGTTTGTAAAACTGGTTCGGGGAAATACTGCAAAATGGGAGCCGCTTGATACCGGCAACCCTTCCGACAAAGTGTTTTACAACGAACTGATCGGTGCAGATGACGGCTCTTCTATGAATGCAGGATTTATGACGATTGAAAACTGTAACTTCCCGTGGGATGTTGCCTGTGAAGAAATTTACTATGTAGTGGAAGGAACTCTGACCGTAGAAAAAGAGGGAAGAGTATTTACAGCTCACCCGGGAGATGCACTGTTCTTCCAGAATGGAGCAAAACTGACCTTCGGATCTCCTGATAAAGTAAAAGTCTTCTATGCGACTCACTAGTAAGAAGGAGGATAACCGATGGAAGCACTCGGATTGATTGAAACGAGAGGGCTCCTTGCAACGATAGAGAGTGCGGATGCTATGCTGAAGGCTGCAGAGGTCAGCCTGCTGGAGCGGACATTTGTCGGCGGCGGGCTGGTAACGATTACAGTCACAGGTGATGTAGCAGCTGTTAAAGCCTCTGTTGATGCCGGAGCTGCAGCAGTTACAAGACTGGGACCGGAACTTCTGGTTTCCCAGCATGTGATTCCGAGGCCGCACAGTGACTTAAGCGAAACCATTTTGCCGCCGGAGCCTCTTTGTGAGCGTAAAGCAAAAGAAGAAACAGGAGAACCGGAAGCAGAAGAACCGCCGGAAACAGAACCTGAGATACAGGAAGAAACAGAAGAAGAACCTGAAGTACCGGAAGATGTAAGCTCGGAATCAGAACCTGAATCCGAAGAAGATCCGGCGCAGGAGGAAGAGGAAGATACCTCGGCTCCTGTTGCGGCAGAAATGCACAAGGCGGATATGGATCGTCTGGTAGAAGAGAAAGGTCTTGACAAAGCACTTGCGGTTATAGAACAATGCAAAGTAGTTAAATTAAGAAATCTGGCCAGAGAATATGAAGATTTCGGCATTGCGGGACGGCTGATTTCTAAGGCAAACAAAACCGTACTGCTGGAAGAGTTCAAAAGCTACTATAGCTAAGGCCGGAATAAAATCAGATCCAAAAGGATCAAATAAGACAAAGAAAGAAATCAAGAAGGAGGTGCCACGATAATGGAAAATATGGATTATGATTTACGGTCTGTACAGGAAGTAAGAAACTTGGCCCGTCTGGGACAGATCGCAACAGAGCAGATCGCAAATTATACAGAAGAACAGGTTGACAAAATTATTCGCAACATGGTTCGTGTGGCAGAAGCAAACGCAGTTACACTTGCACAGATGGCAGTAGAAGAAACAGGGTTTGGTAAGGTAGAAGACAAAACCTACAAAAATCATATGGCTTCCACCCTGCTGTATGATGCCATCAAAGATATGAAGACTATCGGCATTATTAATGAAGATCCGGTTGCAAGAACAATGGATGTAGCAGATCCGGTAGGTCTGCTGATGGGGATTGTACCATCTACTAACCCGACATCAACAACAATCTTTAAAGCAATCATTGCAATTAAATCAAGAAATGCGATTGTCTTTTCACCGCATCCTTCTGCGGCAAAATGTACATTAAAAGCAGCTTCTCTCATGTATGAAGCAGCAGTAGAAGCAGGAGCACCTGCAAATATTATTGGATGCATTTCAATGCCTTCCATGCCTGCTACAAACGAACTGATGCACAGCAAGGAAGTAAAGATGATTATCGCTACAGGCGGTCCGGGAATGGTAAAAGCTGCATACAGTGCAGGAAAACCGGCACTGGGTGTTGGAGCAGGAAACTCACCTGCCTACATTGAAAGAACAGCAAACGTTCAGCAGGCAGTGACCAACATTCTTGCAAGTAAGACTTTTGACTATGGCACAATCTGTGCATCAGAACAGTCCATTATCTGTGAAGAATGCAACAAAGAAGCAGTCATCGCAGAACTGAAACGTCAGGGCGGCTACTTTATGACACCGGAAGAAACAGAAAAGGTATGCAAGCTGCTCTTTAAGAACGGTCATGCTATGAACGCAAAATTCGTTGGAAGATCACCGTTTAGAATTGCAACAGCTGCAGGAATTACAGTTCCGGAAGATACAAAAGTTCTGATCGGACCTCAGGGCGGCGTTGGAGACGGATATCCGCTCTCTTATGAAAAGCTGACAACTGTACTGGCATTTTATGTTGTAAAAGACTGGCATGAAGCTTGCGAACTGAGTATCGAATTGCTTCAGAACGGTATCGGTCACACCATGAGCCTTCATACAGAAGACAGAAATGTAGTATTAGAATTTACAAGAAAGCCTGCTTCCAGAATTCTGGTAAATACAGGCAGCAGCATGGGCGGCACCGGAGCAAGCACAGGCCTGCTTCCATCCTTTACACTGGGATGCGGAACATGGGGCGGCAGCTCAGTTTCCGAAAATGTAAGTCCGCTGCACTTGATTAATATTAAGAAAGTTGCTTACGGAACAAAGAATTGTACAACTCTGGCAGCAGATGATCCGACATTCAATCATCCGGAACTGGC